>CBFGRG010000015.1:0-16579 GCA_965651105.1 uncultured bacterium
GGCGAGCTCGCCTGGCATCTGAACCGGAGCGTGTTGGGAGTGGAACCATGGATATTCTCATCGGCATTTTCCTGATCGTGTTCGGTATCACGATCGCCTTCATCGGCATTCAGGTGTTCTTCGCCGTGTTGCCGATCCTCGGATTCGTGGCCGGCTTCTTCTCGGGCGCGATCCTCATCGAGTCGATCTTCGACGATGGGTTGCTGAGCACCGTCGCCGGGTGGATCGTCGGTCTCGTGTTCGGGGTGGTGTTCGCACTGGTCGCCTGGTTCTGGTGGTACGCCGGCGTGCTGATTTCGGCGGGGTCCGCGGGCGCATTGGTGGCGACGGCGCTTGCGGAGGCAATCGGCATCAGCTCTGGCTGGGTGCTGTTCATCTTCGCGGTGGTCGGCATGGCTGCAGTGATCATGCTTTCCCTCGCGGTGAACCTGCCGATTTACGTGGCGATCGTCAACACCGCCATTGCGGGGGCGTCGATGGTGGTCGCTGGCGTGATGCTGATGTTCGGGCAGCTCGACACCAGCGAGCTGGAAGAGGGACTTGCGGTAGCCACGGCCGAGAAATCGTGGTGGTGGGTGCTGGTGTGGGCCGGAATCGCGGCGGTTGGGGTCGGTCGGCAACTCGCCCTCAAGGACCGGATCGAGCTGCCGAGCGACCGGTGGATCAGGGCCGATGCCAGAACGATCTGATCGGATTCGCGCGATATCGCCGGCGGCCGGGCTTGCAGGCGCCGCCGGGGAGGTTTGGCGAGATGAACAGCAGTCAGGGTTCCAGTGACGATGCCCGGCGCTATGCCCGGGAGAACGGTGAACGATTCGTGGCCGAGCTGTTCGAGGCGCTGCGCATCCCAAGCCTGAGCGGGGATCCGGCCCACGCTGGTGACATCCGCCGCATGGCCGATTGGCTGGCCGAGGCCATGCGCGCCGTCGGCGTCGAAAACGTCGCGGTGATGCCCACGGCGGGACATCCGGTCGTCTACGGCGAGTGGCTGGGGGCCGGTCCGGACAAACCGACCGTGCTCGTGTACGGGCATTACGACGTCGTTCCGGCGGTGATGGAGGATGGCTGGGATACCGATCCGTTCGAGCCGGTGGTGCGAGACGGGAAGATCTACGCGCGCGGCGCGACCGACGACAAGGGACAGCTTTACATTCACGTCAAGGCGCTGGAGGCGTGGTTGAACACGGCCGGGTCGGCGCCGGTGAATGTCAAGTTCCTGATGGAAGGTGAGGAGGAGGTCTCGTCGCCGAACCTGACGCCGTTCATCGAGGAACATCTCGACCTGCTCAAGGCGGACGTCTGCGTGATCAGCGATTCCTCGATGCGGGTGATCGAGGAGCCGGCGATCACGCACAGCCTGCGGGGCATGACCTATATCGAGGTCGAAGTGGCCGGACCGCGCGAGGACCTGCACAGCGGCTTCTTCGGCGGGGCGGTGCACAACCCGGCGGTCGCGCTGGTCGAGATCCTGGCGTCGCTCTACAACGCGGACGGCACCATCGCCGTCGACGGGTTCTACGATGACGTCGTGGAACTGACGGATGCCGAGCGGGCGATGATTGCGAAGACCGATCTCTCTGACGAGCAGCTGATGGAGGCGACGGGCGCGCCGGCGGCCTGGGGCGATGAGCGGTTCACGATCCGCGAGCGCGTGTCGGCGCGGCCGACGCTCGATATCAACGGGTTGTGGAGCGGTTATTCGGGGCCCGGACCGAAGACCATCATCCCGGCCAGCGCCGGGGCGAAGCTGAGCTCGCGGCTGGTCGCGAACCAGGATCCGGATCAGATTTTCGAGCTGATCAAGCGCCACATCGAGGAGCGAACGCCAACTACCGTCAACGTGGAGGTGCGCCTGCTCACGACCGGGCGGCCGGCGCTGATTCCGTTCGACCTGCCGGAGATGCAGGCGGCCGCCCGCGCCTACGAGCGCGGTTGGGGCCATGCGCCGGTGTTCACGCGAGGTGGCGGCAGCATCCCGGTGGTGGCCGATATCGTCGACCTGATGCAGATACCCGTGGTGATGATGGGGTACGGGCTCGACAGCGACGGGCTGCACGCCCCGAACGAGCATTACCGCATCGAGATGTTCGAGCGCGGTATCGAGACGGCAATCGTATACCTCGAAGAGCTGGCGAGCCTGCCGCGTTGACTCCCGAAATACACGTCGTTTCCTGGCCGGCGACAGGCGGCCGGAGGCGATTCAATGTCCGGTAGGGGGTGGCCTCGCTCTTGCGTGATGTCCACCGTCGGCGGCACCCGCCGCCGACTGACAGTGGACAGGAGCACGCCATGGCCAGGACAGATGACAATCCCGTCACCTGCGGGAACTGCGGCACAGAGAACCCGCCCGATCAGGAGTTTTGCACCAACTGCGATCAACCCCTGACGAAATCGGCCGCGCAGGGGATCGTCGAGCAGGCGGAGGCGCAGCACGAAGGCGGCGTCTTCGGAGTCGGGGAGAGCGACGCGGCGTTCGACAAGGCAAATGTCGATGGCGTCGCCAATCCCCGCAATCCAGGCCGAGGAACGTAGGCGACCTCGTTATGCGACGCGGATGCGTGATCGAAATGGCGGCTTGCCGCGGACACCGAGATCGACGGCGAAGAGCGATCCGGCGAGCTCGCCGACCTCCGGTCCACGCTTTGCCCCGCCGGTCGCGGTGGTGACGAACGCCGTGGCGTAATCGTCGCCACCGAAGGCGATGCTGGAGACGTTGCTCACCGGGAAGCGCACCTGCCCGAGCAGCTCACCATCCAGGGTATAGCGAAACAGCCCGTGGCCACCCCAGCGAGCCGACCAGATCGTGTCGTCGGCGTCGACCGCCATGCCGTCGGGGGCGCCGTTGTCCTGCGGCGTGCGGATGATCGCGCGGCGGTTGTCCAGCTCCCCGGTCGCCTTGTCGTAGTCCATGCGGTAGATCGCGCGGAATCTCGTGTCGGTCAGGAACATCGAGCGCTCGTCGGCGGTGAAGCCCATGCCGTTCGACTGGGCGATATCGTCGTAGACGAGGTGGATCGATCCGTCGGTGTCGAGCCGGTAGAGCGCGCCCATGCCGTCCGGTTTCGGCATCGTGCCGCAGTAGACACGACCTGCGGGGTCGGCGATCACGTCATTGAATCGGGTCTCACGCTCGGCGGGAATCTCGTCAACGACGGTTTTGATCTCCCCCGCGAGCCACTGAACGATCCTGCCGGCGGCACCGAACAACAGAAATCCGCCATCTTCCTGGATTGTCATGCCGCCGACCGGGCCGTCGTGCTCGTAGACGAGGGCATTCTCCCCGGTGACGGGATCGTAGCGATAGACCCGGCCGGGCGGGATATCGAGCCAGAACAGCGCGCGCTCGTCGGGGTGCCAGAGCGGTCCCTCACCCGTTTCGCAGGGGAGGTCGACCAGGGTTCGGATCGGCCCGACGTCGAGGGCCGGGGCGTCATCGGATCGGGGGGTGGGCATTTCGCGAGCCTCCAGTCGCCCGGTGTGACGTCCGGGCCGCTACTCGTGAACGGCGTTGTCGACGCCGGAAGCGCTACGCCGGGTGCTCGTGCCCCCACCGGAGGACGAGTGGGTTGCGTCGACGGGCATGTGCCAGCAGCCCTTCGCGGATCATCGGCGAGAGGGGGCCGAACGGCGCGCGAACCGTGTCGCTGGTGATGATGCCGCCTTCCTTCATCAGCACCTTCGTCGCGTTCAGGCCGCACTGGCGGTTCTCGAAGTGGATCATCGGTAGCCAGTACTCCCACCGGTCGCGGGCACCATCGTGGTCGCCGGCCTGCCACAGGCGCAGGATCTCGACAAGCGCGTCGGGGATCGCCGCGCTCGGCATCGTTCCGGTCGCGCCGGCCTCGAGGTCCGGGATCAGCGTGATGCCTTCTTCGCCGTCGAACGGGCCCGGACACGCCTCGCCAGCGAGATCGATCACGGCTTTCAGCTTGTCGGCCGCTTTCGGCGACTCAACCTTGAGGTATTGCACCAGCGGAATGGCGCGGGCGAGGTCGGCCAGCAGCGTGGCAGGCAGGGACGTGCCACTCATCGGGGCGTCCTGAATCATGATTGGGATGTCGATCGCGTCAGCGACCGTGGTGAAGAAGCGCTTGATCCCCTCCGGCTCCACCCGCAGCGTGGCGCCATGGTAGGGGGCCATCAGCATCACCATCGCCGCGCCGGCATCCTGGGCCGCGCGGGATCGCTCGGCGGCGACGCGATCGCTGTAGTGGCTGGTGGTGACGATCACCGGCACGCGTCCATCGACCTGCTCCATGCAGACGGCCATCGCGCGGTCGCGCTCGGCGTCGGTCAGGCTGAATTGCTCGGAGTAGTTGGCGAGGATGCAGATGCCATCGACGCCGGAGTCCACGAGGAAGTCGATCGCGCGGCGCTGACTCGCCTCATCGAACGACTCGTCGCTGTGGAACGTCGTTGGCGCGATCGGGAATACGCCGGAAAGGACGGTGTCGGTGGTCATTCACTCTTCTCACTTTCAGACAGGATTTCGTCGTGGTCTTCCATTTCCTGGCGGCCGCCGGGATCGGGCTCGCGCGTCATCACGCCGATCGTGAGCAGGAAGGCGCCATCTTCGACGCCGCGAACGGCATGGCGCACGCCGGGCGCGAGGGAGATCAGGTCGCCGGCTTCCATGAGGTGCGATTCGTCGCCGACGGTGAAGTCGATCTCGCCCTGGAGCACCTGGACGGTGATCGGCCCCGGAGCGCTGTGCTCCTGCAGCTCACCGTCCTTCAGCATCGTGACCAGCACGACGCGGATCGTGTCCGTCTTGACCAGGGTGGTGGCACGGTGCCGAGCCTTCCGGTCCGCGTGAGGCGGGAACGCCTCGATGACGCCGGGGAGGTTGGCGATCCCGTAGATTTTCTCGCCGTCGTTATTCAGCCGATCCAGATGTGCCCGTTGCCAACGTTGTCCTTCGTTCATACGGAGCTCCCTTCTGCCTGACTCGTTGCCACCATCATGCGCCAACCCGGGCGGACCGTCCAACTCGAGCGGCGGGTGTTTGGCAGAACCCTCGCAATTCCGGACCCAGTGGTAGCGGGTGGCAGATACGCACAAAAATTGGTCCAGCGTTTGTGCCGATCGAACGTTTCCCCCCTGCGTGATGATGTTCACAATACCAGTGGGCCCATGGACAGCGCCGTCCATCGAACCACGTTGTGCGTACTGCACATATTGCGCGGCTATATGCCGCGTCACACGGTTTCGACCGGAGGTGCCGATCATGAACAGTGGGGATACCGCCTGGCTTCTCGTTGCCTCGGCGCTGGTGATGTTGATGACGCCGGCGCTGGGGTTCTTCTACGGCGGTCTCGTGGACCGCAAGAACGTGCTTTCGACAATCATGCACAGCGTCTTCACTCTTGCGCTGGTCAGCGTGGTTTGGGTGCTGTGGGGCTACTCGCTGGCGTTCGGCCCCGACAAGGGCGGCATCATCGGCGGGCTCGACTTTATCGGGCTCAAGGGCATCGCCCCTGATGACGTGCTCGAAGGAACCGGAATTCCGGTGATGGGGTTTGTCGGTTTCCAGATGATGTTCGCCGCGATCACTCCAGCGCTGATTACCGGCGCGTTCGCTGAACGAAAGCGCTTCAAGGCGTTCGCGATTTTCGTGCTGGCATGGTCGACGCTGGTCTACGCGCCACTGGCGCACTGGGTTTGGGGCGGTGGCTGGCTGTTCGAGTATGGCGCGCTCGATTTTGCCGGCGGCACGGTGATCCACATCTCGTCCGGTGTCGCGGCGGTGGTTGCTGCGCTGATGCTTGGTCCGCGGATTGGTTTTGGGCAGCGCAGCGGAGATCCGCATGACCTGACGATGACGATTCTGGGCGCCAGCCTGCTTTGGTTCGGATGGTTCGGCTTCAACGCCGGCAGCGCCCTGGCGGCGAATGGTCTCGCCGCGCACGCCTTCGTGGTCACGAATGTTGCCGCCGCAATGGGCGCGCTGACATGGATGACCGTGTCGTGGATGCGCCATGGCCGGCCCAGCGTGATGGGCGCGGGATGTGGCGCGGTCGCGGGCCTGGTCGGGATCACACCGGCCGCCGGTTTCGTCGGACCCGCGGCGGCGATCGTGATCGGCTTCGGTGCCGGTGTCCTCTGCTTCTTCGCGGTGGACCTGCTCAAGCACCGCGCTCGCCTCGACGATGCGCTCGATGTCTTCGCGGTCCACGGTGTCGGCGGCATCTGGGGCGCGTTGGCCACAGGGCTCTTCGCCGACGCCGCGATCGGCGGGACCGATGGGCTGTTCTTCGGCAACCCCGAGCAGCTCTGGATTCAGACCGTCGCGGTGGTGGCGGCCGCAGCCTTCGCGGCGGCGATGACCTTCCTCATCCTGAAGGCGATCGGCCTGGTGACCGCACTGCGGGTGCCCGAGGACGAGGAGATGCTGGGACTCGATACCACGCAGCACGGCGAGCTGGCCTACCAGCCTTGATGCCGATTCGTTCGCCAGCCGGCCTCGAGCCAGTTGGCGAGCGGCCATCGGTTCGACCGACGATATTCGCGAACCTGAACCCGAAAGGACTCACCCATGTTGCTCATCATCGCTTTTGCGCTGTTCGCCCTCCTGATTGTCGCCTGGATCGCGATGCCGGCCGTCTCGGCCACGTCGAAGAGTGCAGAGCCGGTCTCGGCCGGACTGCCAGCGATGGGATCGCATTCGGCTTGATTCACTGGTGGGGGATGCCCAGCCTTTCCGCGCCTGGCTGATTCGCTGGATGGATCGCTGAGCGCTGCGCGTATGCCGGGCGGGCAACCCCACAGGCCGCCCCGGCGGATCTGGCAGGAAACCGCCCCGACGACATGGCTGCGTCGGTGCGGGTTTCCGCGTCAGGCGTGCGGGCCGACGGAGATCGGGCCGATCGTGAGGTGCGGTCGCCCTTCAAGGATCGCGGCGACGCGCTCGACCTCGACATCGAGCGCTGCTCGCTGGCTGGAAGTGAGCTCGGTGAGTGGCTCGACCGTGATGTCGATGCGCTTCCCGGAACGTCGCTGATGCCAGACCCCGTCGACGACTCCATCGACCAGCAGCACCGGGTAGTTGCCGGCCTGCCCTCTGGCCAGCGCGCGATCGGCGGCGGCTCCGCGATACAGTCGTTCCCGCGGATGGCTGGCGACCGCAAACGGATCGAAGTAGGGGAGGAGGCGAACACCGGTAGCCTCCTCGGATGGGAACATCGCATCGTTGGCGACGACCCATGCTTCCGAGCCGGCCAGCGCGACGCGCTCGATCTGGTCCCGGCGTGAGGCGAAGAGCTCGTTCGCCCAGCCCACCGGCACTGCCAGCCACTTCGCGAAGCTGGCCGGCGTCGCGGGGCCGTAGGCCTGGAGGTACTGCGTCAGCAGCCAGGTCAGCGCCTCGTCGGGATCGGCGAGGGTGAACCCAGGCAGCAACCGTTGTGGCGCGGTGTACGTCACCTTGCGGCCACGGTTCGGTCCAAAGCAGAGCACCCCTCGGTTTGCCGCCGTGCCGATCACCTGACGCCACCGTGGCCAGTACCCTCCGAAGGCAGGCATCACGCGGTCGCCGGCCCACGAGCCGGTTGCCTCGACGATCCGAAGGTCGAGCTCGTCGATCGTCAACTCGTCGTCGAGTAGGATCTCCCCGATCGCGGTGACCACCTCGTCGGTCTGGTCGATGGTGAGACGGGCGTCGCGCGACATCGGGTTTTTCGTTGGCACCGCCCCAAGCGCGCCGATCCATCGCGACAGGTCGCGTGCCGGCAGCAGGTGCACGGTGCCGCGCGGTCCATAGGTCTTGATCAGCACCCTGTCTTCCCACAGCGCCTTTCGCACATCACTGCGTGTGATGCCGGTCATCCGCAGCCCGATCGCCAGCTCGGCGGCGGGCATCACCTGCGCGTGAGCGCCTGCCATGGCCGCGACGATATCGGGAATTCCCCCGCTCAGCGGCTCGGTCAGCCCCTGCCGAGTCATGCGGCGGGCGTTTGCTTCGGGCCATCCAATTTCGGGTGATGCGTGAGTCATGGGCGGCGCCTTCCGGCTGTGACGGGTCGTTTCGACGTCCAGTATCGTCGCTGGGTGGGCGGCCTGCTTCCGTGCCGCGCGAGCCAGTGCACACGCGCATTTTGGACCGCATGCGTACCGGGCCTGTCGTACACTGCCCCCACGGAAGATTCGACCCGAAGGAGTCAGACGACACATGGCGGCAGAACAGGACCAGCATCTCGCGGCGTCGGCGATCGATGCGATCCAGCAGACAACCTCGCGCATCGTCGAAGCGATCGAGCGGGTCATCGTTGGCAAGCGCGAGGTGATCGAGCTGGCGCTGATTGGCGTGCTGTGCGAGGGCCACGTGTTGCTGGAGGACGTGCCGGGCACGGGCAAGACGATGCTGGCGCGGTCGCTGGCGGCGGCGGTCGGCGGATCGTTCAACCGCATCCAGTTCACCCCGGATTTGCTGCCGAGCGACGTGACCGGCGCGCTGGTGTTCAACCCGAAGACGAGCGAGTTCAACTATCGGCCCGGGCCGATCATCACCAACGTGTTGCTGGCTGACGAGATCAACCGCGCCGGTCCGCGCACGCAAAGTGCGTTGCTGGAGGCGATGTCGGAGCGGCAGGTGTCGGTCGATCGCGAGCTGGTGAAGCTGCCTCGACCGTTCTTCGTGATCGCCACCCAGAATCCCGTCGAGCTGGAAGGCACCTTCCCGCTGCCCGAGGCGCAGCTCGATCGATTCCTGATCCGGACGACGATCGGATATCCCACCAAGGAAGACGAGCGGCACATGCTGCGCCGGTTCCGCTCCGACCTGCCGCTCGAACACGTCGAGGCGGTGACCAGCACCGATGAGCTGAACCGCCTGATCGGGCATATCCAGGATGTGCACATCAGCGTCGCCGTCGAAGAGTACCTGCTCAACCTCATTCACAATACGCGCGGCGCCGCGAACATCGAGGTCGGCGCCAGCCCCCGCGCGTCGCTGGCGCTGGCACGAGCCGCGCAGGCCCGGGCGGCGCTGCAGGGACGGGGCTTCGTCACACCGGACGATGTTCGCGCGCTGGCGATCCCGGTGCTGGCTCACCGCGTGATCCCCACGGCGCAGGCCGACCTGCTGGGTCGCACCAATGAGGAGATTCTTCAGGATGTGATCGAGTCGACCTCGGTGCCGACCGAGCCGGTCGACGCGCGCTAGCGACGAGCGATGGCAGCACAGGCTCGCACCGATCCTCCGTCGCGCCGGGAGCGCTTCATCACGTGGTGGAACACACCCGACGTCGGCATTGAGATGCCGCGCTGGGTGACGCTCGCCGGGCTACTCGCCTTGCTTGGCGTGGTGTTCCGGCAACCCGCGCTGGTGCTCGTCGGTATCGGCATCGCGCTGGTGGCAGTCGCGCTGCGGCTGTGGTGGGATTTCGCGCTGGTGGCGGTGACCTACACGCGGAACTTTTCCAGCAAACGCGCATTCTTCGGCGACGACGTGACGGTGACACTGGAGACCATCAATCTCAAGCCGCTGCCGGTGACACGGCTCGAAGTGGCCGAGCTCGTCACCGAGAATGTCGACATCCCGGGACGGACGCTGGAGAGGACCGAGGTCGCGAACCGGCGGTTGTTCCGGACGCTGTTCAGTCTTGGGTTTTACGAGCGCGTCGACTACCGCTACACCTTCTCGACCAGCCGGCGTGGCTGGTATCGCTTTGGCCCCGCGACACTGACGGCAACCGACCCGTTCGGGCTCGTGCGTCGCAAGAAACGGTTCGATCAGGTCGATGGCGTGCTGGCCTACCCGCGCGTGGTGCCGGTGACCCAGGTGATCGTGCCGGCACGACAACCCTACGGTGATTTCAAGCCGCCGCAGGCGCTCCAGGAGGATCCGCTGATCATCAGCGGCGTGCGTGAGTATGTGCCGGGCGACAGCCCCCGGCGCATCCACTGGCGAGCCACCGCCCGAACCGGTGAGCTGCAGGTGCGGGTGTCGGAGCCAACGGCGACGCCCATCGCCGCGATCTTCCTCGACACACTCACCTTTTCGCATCTCTGGGAGGGCCAGCAATCGGATCTGCTGGAGCTTGCCGTGGTGGTGGCGTCGTCACTGAGCGCGCAGTTGCTGGAGGGGCGCTACCAGGTCGGGCTCTACGCGAATGCCCCGATCCCGGAGGTGTCGCGTTCGGTGCGGATTCCGCCGTCCCGCCGGCCGGGGCAGCTTCCGCGGATTCTGGAGCGGTTGGCGATGCTGGCGCCCGCGTTCGGCCAGCGCATCGAGCAGATGATGACGGAGGAGCTGCCCCGCCTGCCGTGGGGCGCGACGATGGTAGTGGTGACCTGCCGCGTGACGGCGACGATGCAGCGCATGCTGCTCCGGGTGGCGCGCTCGACCGGCAATCAGCGAGTGGTGCTGGTCGCGATCGGCGAGAAGCCCGATCTGCTGCCTGAGCTGCGGCGGCGCGTGCCGGTTTATCACCTCGGTACCCTGGAGAGATGGGATGAGATCGATCACATCACCCTCGAATCCATCTCCTGAGCGGCGGCTCCGGCGCCGGCGTGGGTGGCGGCGATGGCCGGAGCTGGTGCTGCTGCCAGTGCTGGTCGCGATCGTCCAGGCGCTGGCGATCACGCCACTGCTGCACCTGTTCTTCGGACCGGAGTTCGGGCTCACCAGTGGCCGCGAGGTGATGTGGCCGGGCGGGCTGGCGGCCCTGGGGCTGGCGGCGTTCTGGTCGGCACGGTTCGTGGCGCGCGTCACCCGCAGCGCCACATGGTTCCCGGCGGCGATGGCGGCCTGCTGGCTCGTCGCGGCCGGTGTGTGGATCGGGCTGGAACCAGTCTACGGGCTGCGCGGCCTCCTGGCGGATCCCGGGTCGCTGGTGAGTGAGCGCGGTTACCTGATCGCGCCGCTCCTGCTGTCGCTGGGCATCTGGTGGCAGGGCATCCGCTACGCGACGATCGACTTCCTGTTCACCGCCGAGGAGATCCGCGGCAGCACCCAGCGCTCATGGCTGGTGATGATCGGCACGCTCATCTTCGCCGCGCTGCTCCGGAACGACGCGGGAGACAAGGCGCTGGCGACGACGTCGTTCGTGGTGCCGGCGTTGATGGTGGCGTCGGTGGCGCTGGTCGCCGCGGCGGAAATCCACCAGTCGCGCCAGCAGATCAGCCAGAGCGGCGGCCGCCCTCCGACGTGGTCGCGCTGGGCACGATTGGTGACCGGGCTCGGCGGGGCAATTATTGTCGTCGCCGCGGTTGTGCTGCTGGCGCTGACGCCGGGTGCGTTCGCGGCGATGATCGGGTTCCTGACCGATGTGCTCAGGCTGGTCGGGCAGCTCCTGTTGTGGGTGCTCTACGGGGTGTTCTACATCCTGTACTACATCTTTTACGCGATCACCGAGTTGCTGCGGTCGATATTCGGGCTGGAGTTCGGCCCGCAGGAGGCACCGCAGCAACCGTCGGGCATGCCGCAAGAACTGTTCGAGGTTCCGGAGCAGACGGACAACAGCGAGTGGAAGTACGCCTACCTGCTGCGTTGGGGACTGCTGGGGCTGGTCGTGATCGTCGTGATCACCCTGCTGTTCCGGTTCGCCCGGAGACCGTCAGCACCCGACGCCGAGGAGGTCGGGGACGAAGAGCGCAGCAGCGTGTTCAGCGCGGACCTGGCAAAGGAGCAATTGCGGAACCTGTTCCGGCGCGGAGCGCGCGGATCCCGCATTCCGCGACTCGATCTCGACACCACGCCGGAGAGCGTTCGGGAGGCATGGCGCTACCTGCAGATCCTGGCATTGCGGCAGGACGCCGGCCGGTGGGAGCGGGAAACCCCGCGAGACTTCGCCGACCGGTTACGAGGTGCCTGGCCCGGAACGGCAGCATCGCTCAATGACCTCGTGACGCGGTATGAGCGCAGTCGCTATGGCGAGATCGACAGCGAACAGGATCGCACAGCTGCCGCCGACGCCTGGACCGAAATCTATCGCCGGCGGCGTGATGGTGGAAACGACTGATCCTGACGGAGATTCCTGAGCGTGGTTCAGCGAGTCTCCGCGATGCCTATCCTGGCGTCGGGAGCGTTCAATCGGCAGCGTCGACCGGTTCGCTGTCGGAGCCGGCGGGGGCGGGTCGCTGAACGAGGAGCTTGTCGATACGGTTGCCGTCCATATCGACCACCTCGATGCGGTACTGGTCCACCTCGACGAACTCACCTGCCTCGGGGATGCGTCCGAGCTGATCCATCACGAAGCCGCCGATGGTCTCGAAGCGCCCTTCGTCCTCGCCCGGTAGCTCGGCGATGTCCAGCAGCTCCCGCGTCTCGTGCGCCGGGAAGTTGCCGTCGAGCAGCCACGAGCCGTCCTCGCGCTGGACGCTGCCCTCGATGCCGGTGTTGGTGTGGGAATTCAGCTCGCCGACAACCTCGGACATCATGTCCGACATCGTGATCAGCCCCGCAATGCCTCCGTATTCGTCGACCACCAGGGCATCACGGGTGCCTAGTGATCGCATTTGCTCCATCACCACCAGCGCCGGAGCGATCTCCGGGACGAAATGCGGCTCGCGCATCACGGCGCGGAGATCGAACGGCTCACCGCGCAGGTGTTGCTGCCAAAGCGACTGCGTCGACACCACGCCGACTACGTTGTCCGTGCTTCCCTCACAGACCGGGTAGTGACTGTGTGATCGCTCGCTCATCAGCTTGCGAATCTCTTCGACGGAGTCGTTCAGGTCGAGAAACGTGACGCGGTGTCGAGGTGTCATCAGCTCGGCGGCGGTGCGGTCACCGATGTCGAAGATGCCCTCGACCATCTCGGTTTCCGCCCAGTGGAACACGCCAGCCTCGCGACCCTCGCGCAGCAGGTGGTGGACATCTTCGTCGGTGACCGACTGTTCATCGACGCCATGCTGGCCGATCAGGCGCAGCACGATATCGCTCGACCACGCCAGCAGCGTGACGAACGGTGCGGTGATCCGCGAGAGCATCTTCAGCGGGCGCGACATCATGGACGCGACGGTGTCGGCCTGGGCCAGCGCGATCCGCTTCGGGACGAGCTCGCCCACGACGAGCGAGAGATAGGTGATGCCAAGCACGACGACGATGCCGGCGATGGTGGTTCCGGACTGCGGGCCGATCCCGGGCAGCGCAGCGAGCCATTCGCCGACGGGGCCGGCGAGCGTGGCGCCACCGAGGGCGCCGGTGCCGACGCCGATCAATGTGATCCCGATCTGGACGGTCGAGAGAAAGCGATCCGGCTCTTCCGCGAGCTCGAGGGCGACCTTCGCGCCCTCGCTGCCTTCCTCCGCGCGCTGCTCCAGGCGCGATCGCTTCGCAGAGACGACCGCGAGCTCGGACATGGCCAGCAGGCCGTTGAGCACGATCAAGAGGAAGACGACTGCGAATTGGAGAGCGATCACCTGTTTCCCTGACCTGGCCCGAAAGGGCTCCGAAATGCGATAGAGTGCAGCAATGCACACGTCTAGTATCGCAAATCATGTACAGGGGACGCAGCGTGGGGAAGGATGCAGCAATGGCGCTTGAAACGGTCTTCGCGATGGATAGCTCGGCGATCAAGTTCGGGCCGGGAGCGACCCGGGAGATTGGTGACGACGCAAGGGTGCGTGGCTGCACCCGGGTGATGCTGCTCACGGACCTGCGGTTGGTCGACGGGCCGATCGTCGACGCGGCGAAGACCGCGCTGGATGACGCGGGTGTCACCTACGACGTGTTCGACCGCGTGTACGTCGAGCCGACCGACGCGTCGTTCCGCGAGGCGATCGAGTTCGCCACCGCTGGCGAGTATGACGGTTTCGTGGCGGTCGGGGGCGGCTCGGTGATGGACACCGCCAAGGCGGCCAATCTCTACAGCACCTACCCCGCCGATTTTCTCGCCTATGTGACGAAACCGATCGGCGAGGGGCGCCCGGTGCCCGGGCCGCTCAAGCCGCTGATCGCGGTACCGACGACCGCCGGAACCGGTAGCGAGACAACCGGCAACGCGGTGCTCGACTTTCCCGAATTCGGTACCAAGACCGCGATCGCGCACCGCTCGCTGCGACCGGCGATCGGGGTGATCGACCCGGACAACGTGCGCGGCCTGCCGCCGATGGTGACGGCGTGTTCCGGGCTGGATGTGCTCTGCCACGCGCTGGAGTCGTACACGGCGGTGCCGTTCGACAAGCGGCCCGCGCCCGAGAAGCCGCATCTTCGCACGCCCTACCAGGGGTCGAACCCGGTCGCCAACATCTGGTCGGCCGAGGCGATTCGGATTGGCGCGGCGCACCTCGTCGACGCGGTGAACGATCCGGCCGCGTACGAGGCGCGCGGCCAGATGCTGCTGGCATCGACACTGGCCGGCATCGGTTTCGGCAACGCCGGCGTCCACCTGCCGCATGCGCTGTCGTACCCGATTTCGCGGCTGTCGCGGGGCTACAACCCGCCCGACTACCCCAGTGATCACAGCCTGGTGCCGCACGGCATGTCGGTGGTGCTGACCGCGCCGGCGATCTTCCGGTGGACGGCCGAGGCCGCGCCACGGGCCCATCGCGAGGCGGCGGTGCTGCTCGGCGCGCCGGAGGGTGAGGTCGACGAGTCGAACGCGGGTGAGGCGATCGCCGAGAGGTTCACCGAGATCATGAAGGCGATCGGGATGCCGAACGGGCTGAACGGCGTCGGTATCACCGACGACGATCTCGATGCGCTCGTGGCCGGCACCTTGCCGCAGCAGCGACTGCTGGTGATCTCGCCGAAGGAGCCGACCGAGGCGGACATCCGCCAGCTCTTCGCGGACAGCATGACGCTCTGGTAACGACCAGAGCGTCCGAATGAACCTGGCAGGGATCGTCGGGGCTACACGTCGCCCATGGGGTGCGGGTCGGCGCCGGGGCCGTGGAGGTGGCAGCGCACCCAGTGTTGCTCGTTGAGCCACTCGATCCCCGGCATCACCTCGCGGCAGACCGGCATCACGTGCGGGCAGCGAGGCGCGAACGGGCAGCCCGGGGGCGGGTCGATCAGCGACGGGATCTCGCCGCGCACCGGCGCCTCCTCGGTGCGCAGGCCGGCGTGCGGGTTCGGTACCGCCGACAGCAGGAGCTGGGTGTACGGGTGCGCCGGCTCGTCGATCAGCTCCAGGCTCTCGGCGCCCTCGACCATCCGACCGGCGTACATCACGTTGGTCTCGTCGGCGATGTAGCGCGCGCTGGCGATATCGTGCGTGATATAGAGGAAGGAGATGCCGTTGTCCTCCTTCAGGCGCTCCATCAGGTTGAGCACGCCGATCCGGATCGAGACGTCCAGCATCGAGACCGGCTCATCGGCCAGCATCACCTTCGGGTCGACCGCCAGCGCCCGGGCGAAGGCGACTCGCTGCCGCTGACCGCCCGAAAGCTGGTATGGGTACTTGTCGGCGGTCTCGGCGCCCGGCACCAGACCGACCGATTCCAGCAGCTCCTCCGTCTTCTCGCGCAGCTCGCGGCGGCCTTTCGCCTTCTTGTGGATTTTCAACGGACGCTCGATCGCCTGCCGCACGACGTGGGCCGGGTTGAGCGACCCGAACGGGTCCTGGAAGACCATCTGGACGTCGCCCCGGTAGGCGAGCGACGCCTTGCGCGGCTCTTCCTTGAGAATGTCGCGACCGTTGTAGAGGATGCTCCCCTCGGTTGGCTCGATCAGGCGGGCGAGCACGCGCGCCGTCGTGCTCTTGCCGCTGCCGGACTCTCCCACCAGCGCGACGATCTTCGCGCGCGGCATCGAAAACGAAACGTCCTGCAGCGCGTGGACGGCGCGCGAGTCGAACGCGCCGCCGACCGGAAAGCGCTTGGTGATGTGCTGGACATCCAGCACGATGTCGGTCGAGCGTTTCGTAATGGTGCTCCCGGTGGAGGCCGTCTTCGGCTCAGTCCCCATGCTCACGGATCACCTCCTCTGCCTCGGGCGAGCGGGATTCGGGGTAGAGATGGCAGGCGACCCGGTGACCGGGGCGCGCCTCGGCGAAGATCGGGTCGATGCCGCACGGCGCGAACCGCTTCGGGCAGCGCGGCGCAAAGCGACACCCTTTCGGCGGCGAGACCATGTCGGGCGGCGACCCCGGGATGCCCTTCAGCTTCACGCGGGGCCCGCTCAACGCCGGAAACGAGCTCATCAGTCCGTGGGTGTACGGGTGGAGGGGATTTTCGAACAGCTCGCGGGCGTCGGCCAGCTCCACCAGCAGGCCGGCGTACATGATCGCGATCCGGTCGGAAATCTCGACCAGCAGCGAGAGATCGTGGGTGATGAAGAGGATCGAGAAGCCGAGCTCCTCCTTCAGTTTGGAGATCGTGTGCATGATCTCCTTCTGGACGACGACATCGAGCGCCGTGGTCGGCTCGTCCATGATCATCAGGGGCGGGTTGAGCGCCAGCGCGATCGCGATCACGGCACGCTGGCGCATGCCGCCGGAGAGCTGGTGGGGGTAGGAATCGATCCGGGCCGCCTCGATGCCGACGATCTGGAGCAGCTCCTCGGCGCGGGCGCGCGCCTTGCGATCCGGCATCGGCTCGTGCGCCTGGATCGCATCGATGATCTGGTCGCCGATTGTCATGACCGGGTTGAGCGCGTTCATGGCGCTCTGGAAGACCATCGAGACATCGCGCCAGC
>CBFGRG010000016.1:0-16281 GCA_965651105.1 uncultured bacterium
TGGGCGCAGTCGTCGGCTGTTCCGTCGGTACCTGTGTCGGTGCCTCGGTGGGCGCAGTCGTCGGCTGTTCCGTCGGTACCTGTGTCGGTGCCTCGGTGGGCGCGGTCGTCGGTTGTTCCGTCGGTACCTGTGTCGGTGCCTCGGTGGGCGCGGTCGTCGGTTGTTCCGTCGGAGCCTGTGTCGGAGCTGTGGTGGGAACGGCCGTAGGCGGCAAGGTCGGCGCCTCGGTTGGCACGACGGTCGGTTCTATCATCTCGGTCGGCGATGCCACCGGCGGTTGCGTCGGCAACGGGCCGACCCGCTCATAGACCACAAGCGCGTCGCCGGCCTGGATTGTGAGCGAGGCCCACGAACCGGGTTCCTCCCAGGCGGGTGCCAGCGCGGGAAACGCCAGCGCGCATCCGACCTTCTCCATCCCCTCAGTGGTGCCGGGCTCGTCAGGAGCCAGCTCGAACGCCTGACCCCCGAAGTCGAGACGATCGGGGAACGTGGCCGGTACGCCATTCGACGCGATCGCGATGTAGTGCGCCAGGCCGCCGCCCTGATCGGTGACGAACAGCTCCTGGAACGGCTGCTCCTCCGACAGTGCGTAGACGATGCGGCCGTCGCTCGCCTGCGAGATTTGCGTGAGCTGATCCGGGACGAGATCCGGCTCGACGCCCGCCGGGATGAACGTGACCTCGGTGTCCCCGAAGGTTCCCTGAATGGTCCCGGCGGCCGCTGTGGTGTCGCTCGGGCAGGCGACGTCAGGGGTGGCGAGGTGTTCCGGCAGGTACCGGCTCGCGCCCTGTTCGGTTTCGACGTACACCGCGCCGAGCGGATCGCCGGCCCTGGTCCAAACCGGATTGCCGGTGTCGTCGACGCGTTGCTCCAGCTGCGAAAGATCGACTGGCACCTCGCGATCGAATGCGTAGCGAGCACCGTCGACGACGATCTCGTTCGTTGACTCAGCGTCGGGAGTTGCATCGCTGCCCTGCGACCACACGCGAGATGCGACCGCCGGAGTCGCGAGCGCGACGATCGCCACCACCGTCACGACGGTCAGGACCAACCGGGATCGCATGTTCGCCTCCTCGATCTCGCCACTGGACTGGATGCACCGTTTCGTCGGCGACCGCATGTTTCGCGCCATCAAGGCAGGGACACCAGTGGCATATCTCGTGCTGGCGACCTCGTCACTGGTATCATCGCGGCACCCAGGCAGGGCACGAAACGCCCGACAACCACGGAGAAGGGAACCGATGCGCACAACCTCGCCCGCACCTCACTGGCTGATCCGCCTGCTGGTGCCCGGACTCTTGCTGATGCTGCTCAATCCGGCGTTCGCGCTCGCGCAGGACGCCACCAGCACGCCGGATGCCGAGCGGCCGCCGTCCACCATCAACGTCGAGCTGATCTTCGATTCTTCCGGCTCGATGGCCCAGGAGGTCGCACCCGGCCAGACGCGCATCGATGCCGCGAAAGACGTCCTCAACGACGTGATCGACGCCATCCCGGAGCAGGAGGGCGTCAATGTGGGCTTCCGCGTCTACGGTCACGAGGGGTCCAACCAGGAGGCCGATCGAGCCGAGAGCTGCCAATCGAGCGATCTCATCGTGCCGATCGACGGGGTCGACAAGGATGCCCTCCGCGACGCCGTTGCCAGCTACGAGCCGGTGGGCTGGACGCCCATCACGCTTTCCCTGGAACGGGCGGCCGCCGACTTCGACCAACCCGGCGAAAACGAGAGAAACGCGATCGTGCTCGTCACCGACGGTCTTGAAACCTGCGGCGGCGATCCCTGTGCGGCGGCCACGGCTCTGGCCGACGGCGAGGTGGACGTCACCACCTACGTCATCGGCTTTGGCCTGACCGCCGACGAACAGCGCACCATGCAATGCGTCGCTGACGCCGGCGGCGGGCTCAACCTCGGCGCCGGCAACGCCGAAGAGCTCAACACCGCGCTGTTCACGGTGCTGGAGGAGCTCCAGGTCGTCATCCAGACCGGGTTCCTCGAAATCGAGGCGTTCGGCGACGTCTTCCCCCGAGCCACGATCACCTGCCGCACCGGCGCCACCGATTCCAACCCCGAAGGCGAGGAGCAGACCGTGACGCTGACCGACTCCAATCGGGTCGAGCTCAATGTCGGCATCTGTGACGTGACGTGGACCAACCCGAGCGGCGCCGAGACGGCGATCCGTGCCAACATCCAGGCGGGCGAGACGACGTGGATCCGTGGCTCGCTGCTCAAGTTCCCGCAGGGAGCGGGCGAGATATACACCGTCACCGCGCTCGATGGCACTATCGTCTGGCAGGACCAGTTCGAACAGGGCGACTACGTGTGGGTGCTGCCTGGCATGTACGACATGGAGCTGCTGGAGCGGGTAGGTGACCCCATCCTGATCTCCGCCAAGGTCCAAACCCTGCCCGGAACCGTGACCCAACTGGAGATTTACACCGCGGGATCGTAACTCCTGCGAACGGACTGCTCAGCAAGGATCGAAGACTCATGGCATTGCCGCCCTGGCTCCGTCGGGGTGGCAATGCTGTGAACCGATATGCGTTTCCTGATGACGCGCCTCAGTCGGTCCGGCGCTGAATCAAGCACTGTCGCCCTGCAAGAATTGACCGCACGCCCGGAAACAGTCACACTTTATGAAATACCTGTACCGATTCCAGGAAGGTTAGGCTTGTGAGCAGCTTGCCAGCCGATGACCAGCGCGCACTCGATGCGACCGACCCCGGGTCAGCGTCGCGCATCCCCATACCCGTCGCGTCGTTTGTTGGCCGGGAAAAGGAGCTGGCCCGCATTCCGCGACTCCTGGACGACGACCAAACGCGGCTGCTTACCCTCACCGGTCCGGGTGGGGTGGGCAAGACCAGGCTCGCACTCGAGGTCGCCCGCCGCGTCGAAGCCGATTTCGCCGACGGCAGCCGCTATGTGCGGCTCGCCACGGCGCGCGATCCGAGCGAAGCCCTGCCAACCGTCGCTCACGCGGTTGGCGCCACGGTCCATCGCGACAGGTCGCTGATGGATACCGTCGTCGATGCGCTTCGTGACCGGCACGTCCTGCTCGCGCTCGACAACTTCGAGCACCTCCTCGCCGTGCCGCCCCGATGGCTGGAAACCATCCTCGCGCGCTGCCCCCGGATCACGGTCCTCGTCACCAGTCGCCGACCGATCAGCATCGCCGGCGAGCGGGTCTTCACCGTGTCACCGATGCCGGTGCCGGACCACGAGGATCTCGATGTGGCGACGCGGACTGCGTCGATCGCGCTCTTTGCCCAGCGCGCAAGCGCGATCCGGTCGGATTTCGCGGTGTCCGCGGCCAACATCCACGACGTCATCGAGATTTGCCGGCGCGTCGATGGCTTGCCGCTGGCGATCGAGCTGGCCGCGGCGCGCATTCGGGTGATGCCGCCGCGCGAGATCCTTCACCGGCTGGACGACCGGCTCACGTTGCTCGCCAGCCGGTATCGCGATGTCCCACAGCGTCACCACTCGATGCACGCCACCATCGCGTGGAGCCACGACCTGCTCGCCGACAACGAGCAGCGGGCATTCCGCGAGCTGGCCGTATTTTCAGGTGGCTTTCGCCTGCCGGCTGCCCAGCGGGTACTGGACCTCGACGATACCACCGCGCGAGAAACGGTGAATGCGCTTGTCGGCGCCAGCCTGCTCCGGGCCTCCGCCATACCCGGCGGAGAAACGCGCTATGTGATGCTGGAAACGATCCGCGCCTTCGGCCTGGAGCAACTCGACGCCAGCGGCGAATCCAGCGCCCTGCGTGACCGGCACGCCGACTGGTGCATCGCCCTCGCCAGGAGCGCCGAGCCGGTCGATCCTGTCGTCGACACGACCTGGTTCGACCGGCTGGAGGAGGAGCGCGCCAACATGGTCGCCGCGCTCAACTGGCTCTCTACCTCCGGCCGCCTCGATGACTTCGCCCAGCTGCTGATCGGCACTCGCTGGCTCTGGTACCCGGCGGGCCGCGAGTCAGAGGGACTGGCGTGGTTCGATCGGCTGCTCGAAAGCCACCCGAGCCTGGCCGGAGCGACCCGGAGCGAAGCCCTCTGCTGGCGCGGCCATCTCGCCCAGATGCTGAATCGTCCCGACGCAACGATCTATCTCGATGAAGCGCTTCGCCTCGCGCGCGAATTCGGTACCTCCCAGCAGCAGGCAGTGGTTGTCGAAACGCTCGCCATCATGGCCGAGGACAGCGGCGACTACCAGCGGGGCGAGTCGCTGTTTCAGTCCGCGCGCGAGCTCTACGCCCAGGCCGGTGCCGATTGGGCGTTCCTCACCATCGATTACCATCTCGGCGTCGTCAAATACGGCATGGGTGACCTCGATGGCGCTCAGGACCAGCTCGACTCGACCCGTCGGGCGGCCGAAGCAGCCAGCGAGCAGCTTGTGCCGGTCTGGACCCGGAACTTCCTCGCGCTCGTCGCCTGTGCCCAGGGAGACCCCGACCGCGCCATCGCCACGCTGGTCGATCAACCCATCGATCTCGCCAGCGGCCACTGGCACGACATGCCGGTCTATATCGGCACCGTCGCCGTGATCGCCTCGACCCGACGCCAGCACGCCGTGGCGGCGCGGCTCTTCGGCCTCATGAGCCGGCATGACGGTCTCCTGATGCTGCCGGAGCGCGCGGCGTTCGAGCGGGCGATGGAAACGAGCCGGGCCAGCCTCGGCGATGCCGACTGGAGCGCGGAAATGGAGCGGGGCAGGCGCATGCGACGCACGCAGGCCGAGGGAGACATCCGGCGCGCGCTTCGCCTCGTCAGCGCTGTCGACACGGTGCCGAACTCACCGTCTCCGGTCAACGACCTCACCCGGCGCGAGCGGGACGTGCTCCGCCTGCTGGCTGACGGACTCACGAATCGCGAGATCGCCAATGCGCTCTCCGTGAGCCACCGGACGGTATCGACGCATATCAACAACATCCTCGCCAAGCTCGACGTGCGGTCCCGCACCGCCGCCGCCGCCTTCGCCATCCGCAACGCCATCGACTGATCCGGAATCCGGCTCATCACCGTGCATCTGCAACACAGGCGGGTGTCCGCCACATCCTGGCCGCGCGGCTTCTGCCTGCTCCGACCCGTCGCCGATGTGCGACCATGCCGCAAGCGACAATCGGCACTATCGGAGGCGCTCACCGTGACCAAGGCACGTATCGTCATCGACAACGACTACCGGATCGGCGACATCGATCCCCGCCTCTACGGCTCCTTCATCGAGCACATGGGACGCGCCGTCTACGGCGGCATCCATGACCCGAGCCACCCCACCGCCGATGAGAACGGCTTCCGGGGCGACGTCCTCGATATGGTCAAGGCGCTCGACGTCCCCTTCGTCCGCTATCCCGGCGGCAACTTCCTCTCGGGCTACAACTGGGAAGATGGCGTCGGACCGGTTAGGGACCGCCCGGCCCGGCTCGACCTCGCCTGGACCTCGACCGAGCCGAACACCATCGGCACCAACGAGTTCGCAACCTGGGCGAAACTGGCCGGCGCCGAGGTCAACATGGCCGTCAACCTCGGCACGCGCGGCATCGACGCTGCCCGCAACCTCGTCGAATACTGCAATCACCCCGGCGGCACGGCGTGGTCCGATCTCCGCCACCGCCACGGCGTCGATGAACCGCATCGGTTCCGCACCTGGTGCCTCGGCAACGAGATGGATGGCCCCTGGCAGATCGGGCACAAAACCGCCGACGAGTACGGCCGCCTCGCCGCCCAATCCGCCGCCGCGATGCGCGGAGTCGATCCGACCATCGAGCTGGTCGCCTGCGGCAGCTCCAACGCGAACATGCCTACCTACCCGGAGTGGGAGAGGACCGTGCTGGAGCACACCTTCGACCACGTCGACTACATCTCGCTGCATACGTACTACGGCAACAAGTCCGACAATCTCGCCGGCTATCTCGCAAAATCACTGGATATGGATCGCTACATCGAGACCATTATCGGGGTGTGCGATTTCGTCGCCTCGAAGAAGCGCTCCAGGAAGCGGATCGACATCGCGTTCGACGAGTGGAATGTCTGGCACCACACGCGGGAACAGGACGAGACAGAAACCCGCAACCGGCCGTGGCAGGTCGCGCCGCATCTCGCCGAGGAGCCGTACAACCTCGAAGATGCGCTCGTCGTCGGCACGATGTTGCTCTCGCTGCTGCGCCACGCCGACCGCGTCCGGATCGCCTGCCTCGCCCAGCTCGTCAATGTCCTCGCGCCCATCTCGACCGTCACCGGTGGTGGCGCCTGGCGGCAGTCGATCTACTGGCCCTTCCTGCACGCCTCCCGATACGGACGCGGAGTCGCGCTCGATGTCCGCGTTCAGGCCCCGACCTACGCCACCGAAGAGCACGACGCGGTGCCCCTGGTCGATGCCATCGCCACGATCGATGACGCCACCGAGACGGCGACGATCTTCGCCGTCAACCGGAGCCAGGAGGGCGCCGTCGCGCTTTCGGGCGACCTCCGCGAGCTGGAGGGATACCGCGTGGCCGAGCATCTCGTACTGGAACACCCCGACCCCAAGGCCCGCAACACCATCGACGCGCCCGACACGGTCTCGCCGCACGACCGCGGCGATGCGACGCTCGACACCGGAACGCTTGACGCGACGCTGCCGAAACTTTCGTGGAACGTCATTCGGCTGACCCGGAAGCGTGATTGAACAGGCTAATTGCGAATTGACGTAACACAAGACAACCGGCACAATGGTCTCGGGACCGCACCCCAGCCTGTTCCCGGGCCGAGAGGCATCGAATGCAGATAACGTGGCCGATCCCGGGGACCGGCCTCCATGCATGAGCGCGTCTCGGCCAGCGCTGATCTCCTCGGGGCCGGCCGGCACAATGCTCATGTGGAGAGCGAACATTTCGAAGGGGCGGCAGGATGTCCAACATCTATTCCATCAACCACGCCGCGCCCACGCCTGAGCCGGAACCCGGCTCCACACCGCCAAGATCGTTCGCACCGGAAGCGCTGACATCGCTCGTCGGGCGGGAGGCCGACATCGCGCAGGTGATTGCGCTGCTCGACGACCCGGTCGTGCATCTGCTGACCCTGACCGGTCCCGGCGGGGTCGGGAAAACACGCCTGGCACTGGAAGTCGTCCGGCGCGTCGAAGCCGACTTCGCCGACGGCGTTCGCATCGTCCGGCTGGCCTCGATTCGCGATCCGGACCTCATCCCCGCCGCGATCGCACAGGTGCTCGGACTCCAGGGGCACAGCGCCCAGTCGCTGCCCGACGCACTCGCGCTGGCCCTCGCCCGACGACACATGCTGCTGGTGCTCGACAACCTCGAACAGTTGCTCGACAAGCCGCTCATCTGGCTGCCGGGTGTCCTGGCCGCGTGTCCGGCCGTGAAGGTGCTGGTGACGAGTCGCACGGCGCTCAACCTCAGCGGCGAGCATCGTTATGCCGTGCCGCCCCTGACGACGCCGTCTTCACCCGAGAGTGAAACGGTGGCGGATAACCCCGCGGTGGAGTTGTTCGTGCAACGCGCTCGCGCCGTCCGTGCCAACCTCGCGCTCGATGAGGAACGCATCGAAACCATCGGAGAGATCTGCCGCCGGCTGGAAGGCCTGCCACTCGCCATCGAGCTCGCGGCCGCACGCGCCAATGTCTTCTCCCCGGAGCAATTGCTCCAGCGCCTGGACGACCGCTTCAGCCTGCTGGACACGCCAAGGCGCGACGCTCCCGAGCGCCAGCGGTCGATGCGCGATGCCATCGCCTGGAGCTACGACCTGCTGAGTACGGAAGAGAAACGGCTTTTCCGGCAGTTGTCGGTGTTCATCGGCGGATTCGAGCTGGACGCCGCCGAGGCCGTCGCGGACGTGCCGGGGGCGGGGGTGGTCGACACCATCAGCTCGCTCGTCGATCGCAGCCTGCTCCAGCTCACGGACGATCAGGATCCACGCTACGTGATGCTGGAGACCCTGCGCGAGTACGCCCACGAAAAGCTCGTCGACCGCGATGGCGAGGCGGGTCCCGGCGAACGACACGCCCGGTGGTATTTGGACCTCACGCGGCAGGCATCACCGTACGATCCCTCGCACCAGGTCTCGTGGATCCAGCGTCTCGAGCGCGAGCACGGCAACCTCCACGCCGCGCTGGCGTGGTTCGAAGCATCCGGCCAGATCGCCGATATGAGCGCCCTGGCGAATCGTCTTCGCTGGTACTGGTTCACCAATGGGCGCGAATCCGAGGGTCTCGCGTGGTACGAGCGCGTACTCGCACATCAGCGTGATGTACCGGAGCAGGACCTGACCGACACGCTCCTCTTCGCCGGCCATTTCGCCGGCAAGCTCGGCATTGTGAGTGGGGAAACATACATCGCCACCGCACTCGATCGCGCGCGTGCCGCCGGCGACACGCTCCGCGAAGCCGAGGCCACGTTCTACATCGCCCTGACGGCGGAAAACCAGGGACGATACGAAGACGCCGGCACGGCCTTCCGGCGTGCCGCGAAGTTGTATCAACAGGTTGGGGTCGACTGGCGCGATCCAGTGATTGACTATCACCTTGGAGTATTGGCCTACGCCGTCAACGACCTCGAACAGGCAAGGCTGCTGCTGGAATCCGCTCTGGCTCGCTTCCAGCACAATGTCGATTCGATCGCGACCCCGCTCGGCGCCAGCTTCCTCGCGCTCGTCAGCTGCGAGCTCGGCGATCCCCGACACGCCGCGGGCCAGATTCTCGATGCCCTGCCAACCGACGATGCCGAGGTGCGATCCGACGACAAGATTGTGCTGGGAGCCGCGGCGGTTGTCGCCGTCGAGTTGGGCGACCCGGCAGCGGCGGCCAGGCTTTTCGGTCTCTCCAGCCAGTCACTCGCGCAACACACCCTCCCGGAGCGACGGGCATTCGAGCGAGCCGAAGCGGCAGCGCGGAAAAAGCTGGGCGATGCGGCCTATGAACAGGCGTTCGAGGCCGGCCGGCGCCTGCGGCTCAGTGAAGCGCGGACCGAGGTCGCGCGGCTGGCTGCACCGTCGCCGGCCCCGACAGAATCGGAGGATGTGTCGGGGCTGACCCCGCGCGAGATCCAGGTACTCAGGCTTCTGGCGAACGGCATGGCGAACCAGCAGATTGCCGATGAGCTCTACATCAGCCGCAAGACCGTCGCCCACCACGTCGCCAGCATCCTCTACAAGCTCGGCGTCGACAGTCGCACCGCCGCCGCCAGCGTCGCCATCCGCTCCGGCCTGGCCTGATCGCGGAGAACACCGCTGCGGCGCTCCATGTCATCCCGAGGTGACGGTGGCGTGCCTAATCTTCGTCGCGCAGGTCCAGCTTGTATCCGACGTGCGAATCCACGAACCCAAGCCGGTCGTAAAAGGCGTGCGCGCCGCTTCGCGTCCGGTCGGACGTCAGCTGGAGCAATTCGCAGTCGCGCCGGCGGGCATAGTCGATGATCCAGGTGAAGATGGCGCCGCCGAGCCCTCCGCCGCGCGCCGAGCTGGCCACGCGCACGGCTTCGACCTGCATCCGCACCGACCCCTGGCGCGACAACGACGGCAGGATCGCCAGGTCGAACGTCGCGACGATCTCGCCGTCGCGCTCGACCACCACCAGCTCCTGGTTCGGATGTGCCTCGATCATGTCGAAGGCGCGCTCGTACCGCGCAAGGTCTCCGGTGGCCGACTCCCGTCCCTGGCCAAGCACATCGTCGGAGAGCAGTGACACGATCGTAGCGAGATCATCGCGACGCGCAGACCGAACCAACAGCGTTGCGCCGTCCACGTCGAGGTGTTCCGCCAGCATTCTATCTCCTGTTCAAGCCGCCTGCCTTCAAGCAGATTTCATTTGATTGATCATCGCGCGCGTGGCACGGGCCAGCGCTACGCGCCTGCTACCCCGCAAGCCGCTCTCGTCCGCCCGGTCATCGGGCACGATCTCAGGATCCGGATTCGGGGCTCGCATCAGACCGCCTGTCGCGATCTCGTGGCGATGTGGTCCGCGACACTTCGGGCGTCCCTGCCGACGCCGCCGATAAGCGACGACGTGGCACGGCTCTGGAACTTCAATCCAACGACGTACAATCCGGCAGCGCCGATCACCGCGCCACGGTCCTGCTCCGGGTAACCATCGTCGCCGCACTGCATGGCGTCAACCCACGCGTAGTCACCGGTGAACCCCGTACACCAGATGACATTCGCAACATCCAGCGCCTCCCCGGTGGCGAGCACCGGCTTGCCATCCCTGACGCCATCGACGCGCTCGGTGATGCGCTTTACTCCGGCTCCGACGATATCGGAGCGCCGCGTCCGTTCCAGCGGAAAGCCCCTGGCTCGAAACTGCCGGCTCGCCCTGCGTCCCAATGGCGTGTTCAGGGAGAGAATGTGGTTCATCATGAACCAGACCAGCGGTCCGGCGAGGCGTTTGGACCACTCCCGCGTCGGGAACGGCACCTGCCCGGTATCCCGCCCGGCGAGAATGGTCGCATGTTCTCGGGCAACCTCAACCGCGATTTCCGCACCGGAGTGGCTCGCACCGACGATGAGAACGCGACCCGGCTGAAGCTGGGACGGCCGCCGGTAGTCGCTGGAATGTAGCTGCAGGATGCCGGGATCGAGCTGGTCAGCCCACTCGGGGATTCTCGGCGACTGGTACCCGCCGGTAGCGATCACGACGTGGCTCGCCTCGATGTGACCAGCATCCGTTTCCACCAGCCATCGACCGCTTCCCTGCGAGATAACGCGTCGCACCATCGTGCCGGTACGCACCGGCAAACCCATTGCGGACGCATAGTCTTCCAGATAGCTCGCGATTTCGTCCTTCGTGGGGTCGGCGAATGACGGACCGGGCAGGGGCATGCCGGGCAAACCGCTGTAGATCGCGGGCGTGAACAGCGTCAGGGAGTCCCAGCGCCTGCGCCACGCGTCGCCGATACGCTCGTGAGCGTCGAGAATGACGAAATCGAGCCCGTGCCTCGCGAGGTAGTATCCGGTCGCGAGCCCGGCCTGACCTCCGCCGATCACGACGATGTCACGACGCTCCGGCGACGCTGATGCAGTCGAAGCGAGTCGATCGGTATGCTCATTGGCGGTGACGGTTGCCATGGTGGACCTCCATACGTGCGTATCGACGGCTTCAGGCAGTCAGGCGGTCCCCACCGCGATGTTGATCGCGTTGGTGAGCCGTGCCGGCCCCTCGCCGCCAGAACGCTTCCGGAGCATCGCCTCAAGCGCGTCGCGGACCGACGGCGCCTTGTCCGCCGGCAGGCTGCCAGCGAGCTTCGCGCCGATCGGGTTGCTGCTGACCAGCCAGTCCAACAGATGCTCCGCCGATGCGAACTCCTGCGTCTCGGTCGTGGTGGCCAGTCGCACGGCGCCAAGACCGGCCTCGCTCATCGCCTGGCGAAGCTTCGCCGGATCGGAAACCTGGAAGGGCAGGGGTGGAGGGTCCATCGGAAGCCCCGCGAAATCAGGGATCACCCGCTTCACCGCCCCAACGAAGAAGGTGAGAAACTCGACCTTCGCTGGTGACCCGAAGGTGACCATCAGCACCTCGCCACCTGGTTGGGTGACCCGGGCCATTTCGCGCAGTCCCCGCGCCAGGTCGGGAAACAGCATGACACCGAACATCGATCCCGAAGCTTCGAACGAGTCGTCTTCCAGGTCGAGGTGCTGCCCGTCCATGACCCGTCCGGTCAGATTGGACAGGCCGGACCGGCGCGCCCGATCATTGAGCCGCTCGATCATCCCGGGCGAGATGTCTGTCCCCAACACCTGTGCGCCGCGTCGGGCAGCGGCAAGGCCAAGGGCTCCGCTGCCGGAGGCTACGTCGAGGAAGCGCGTTCCGGGCTGGATTGCGATGTGGTCGATCGCCTCGTGTGCCAGAAGTGCATGCATTGGCGTCACGTGCGTGTCGTAACCATCCGCAAGCGCGTCCCAGGCGTGTCGAATCTGTTCTGTCCGTGGCTGCGTCGCTGCGTGTTCCATCTCGTCACCTCTCGATTCGCTTGAGCGTCAGTCGTCAGCAGGTTCCGGCCGAGGCTCCCGCCCCCAGCGTGCTCGGAAAAGGGATGGCACCGAGGTGTCGCAGCAGTGCGAGCTCGTCGGCGTGAATCCAGCACTCGATCACCACACCGCCGATGACGCGATCGATGCCGATGCCGGACCACACACCCCGCTTTCCAGTCGGCGGCAGGCCGTGGAACGGGCCCGTATGGGAGCCAGTCGCGGTCCAGCGCGTCGCCACCCTGTCCCCATCCGCGACCTGGTCATCGATCGTCAGATGGAGATCCGGGAACGCCTCCCGCAGCGCGGCGACATACTGCTTCATTCCCTCCGGGCCCAGAATTGCCTGTGGCCCCGCATGGGCGACGAAATCACGGGAGACGAGCTCGTCCACGGCATCCAGGAGTCCCTGGTTGTACACCTCTTCGAATGCGCGACGAACGACTCGCGTGTTTCGCTCCGACATCCCGTCGTCCCTTCACCTGGAGCGTTGGGCGGACACCACCTGACACAGCCCGAGCCTAGTGCGGCAGGAACGATGGCTCATGCCCCGGATGGGGTATGCGACCGGGGTATTCGGGGACGATCAGTCGAGCAGGTCGAGCTCACGGGCCGTGGCGATCGCCTGGGTGCGGCCATGCACACCGAGCTTGCCGTAGATGTTGCCGGCGTGCTTTTTCACCGTCTCCGGCGAGATGTAGAGGGCGTCGGCTATCTCCCGGTTGGTCAGGCCGGCTGCGATCGAGCGCAGCACCTCGACCTCTCGTTCGCTCAATGGCTCGGGCAGCCCCGTGGCATCGCTACCCGTCGCCAGTGCGACCTCACCGAAGGCGGCAAGCAGGATATCGACATAATCTGGCAGGATGCCCCGGGCAGCAGCGACCTGCAGGAGCCGAGCCATTGGCAGGCCAAGATCGAGAAACGAGCGAATGTAGCCGTCCGGCTCGGCCAGCCGCAGTGCCGGTTCGAGCGCCCCGAGCGCGCCAGTCGTATCTCCCCGGCCGGCGAGAGCGAGTGCCCGCAGCGCCAGCCCAGCGATGCGCACGCCGTCGCGACCATCCGCTGTGGACTGGTGGATCACCGGAGCGAGCACGCGAAGCGCCTCCTCGGCAGATGTGGCGTCGCCCTTGGTAATCAGCACCCGCGCGATTGCGAACATGACTGGTTCCTGATCGGGCAGGGCGCCCGCTTCACGCGCGACCGCCTCGTCGGTCCAGAGCACCGCGGCGCGCAGGCGACCTTGGGCCAGCCAGATCTCCACCTGTCGCCGCTCAAGCTCGGCCTGCAAATCCGGAAATTGCGTCTCGGCAGCGACGTCGCGAATCCGCTCCAGGTCCGCTTCGGCTGCGTCGGCATCACCCCTGGCAAGATGGAGCCGCGCCGACAGCAGCCCGCTCGCGATGATCGCGCGGGGATCACCGCCCAGCTCGGCGCGCTCGCGACCGCGATCGCAGGCGTCAGCTGCCGCCTGCAGGTCGTTCCACTCGTAGAAGATCTCGCCCTGGCGGATATGGACCCAACCGACAGCGGGAAGTTCGTAGCCGCCCCACAGCTCGGGGCTCTCGAACCGTTCCAGCGCCTGGCGCCAGTACCCGGCCGCGCCCCTGAGCCGACCACGGCGAAGCTCGAGATCGGCGAGCGCTCCCCATGCGTGAAGCGCCTGCACATGACCGGCGGGGCTGCCAGTTTGGCGAAGCATGTGACGGTAATACCCGCGCGCGTCGTCCCAGAGCCCTATCCGGCGGCAGGTGTCGCCAAGCGCGCCGAACACATCGGCGCGGAAATCCTCATCGGCGGGTACCAGCGTCTGGAGCGCGCTGTCGGCAAGCGAGCGGGCCCGGTCGACGTCGCTCGTGATGCAGGCGATGAAGCACTTCACCGCCGTCAGCCGTGCCTGCGCCCGTGGCGCGGGTGGCTCCATCGCCATGATCCGTCGATCCGCCTCCGCGAGCGCCTCGATCCCGGCGTCGATCTGGCCGCTGAACAGCAACAGCCCGACGCGCAGCAGCTCGAGCCGAGGCGCGGCGCGATACCAGTCTGGCGGAATCGCGCGAAGCCAGCGTCCCAGATCGGCGAGTTGCCCCGTCCGCATCATCAGCAGGCCGAACCGATCGAGCACCGCCGCAGTGGCCTGCACATCCTCTGCCGCGACTGCATGCACGAAGGCCGGCTCCGGGTGGTGGTTGTCGAGATACCAGCGACTCGCGCGGAGGTGAAGCTCCCGAACCTCACCCGCTGGTCGGCGAGCGAGCTCGGCGCGGAGCACATCGGCGAAGAGGCTGTGGTACCGATACCACTCACGTCGATCGTCGAGGGGCTGCGCGAAGAGGTTGGCAGCCTCGATCTGCTCCAACATCTGCTGGGCATCGGTCACTCCGGTGATCTCGGCCGCCAGCGCCGCATTCACGCGATCAACCACGCTGGTCGCGACCAGGAACTCGTGCATCTCAGCTGGCACGCTTTCCAGCACTTCATCGCGAAGATAGTCGGCGATGAACCGCTGCCGCCCACTGACGGGCTCTGCCGTCGCAGATCCTCCAGCGATCGAAAGTGCCGCCATTTGCAGGCCGGCGATCCAGCCCTCCACCCGCTCGGTGATCGCCCCGATTCGATCGGCGGGAAGATCGAGCGCGAGCACATCGTTGAAGAAGGTTGTGGTTTCCGCATCCCCGAACCGCAGGTCCTCCGCATCGAGCTCGTACACCTGCTGGCGCGCGCGGTAGCGAGCGAGCGGCATGGGAGGACGCTCCCGAGTGCCGAGGATGACATGGCCGTGCGGCGGCATATGGTCGATGACCCAGGTGAGGATCTCATGGACCCGCGTGTCGGCGATGAGATGCCAATCGTCGAGGACAAACACCAACGGCTCGTCACGATGGGCGATCGCCTCCACCACCTCCGTCGCGGCCGCATTCGCGTCCGGCCCCATGCCGCCGAGCAGGATCCCGGGCGGTTCGGTGATGATTGTCGGGTCCACATGCTCCCATGCCGCGACCAGGCAGCGCAGGAAGGTCACGACGTCGTCGTCTTCACGCTCGACGGTGAGCCAGGCGGTCGGGAGCGCGGTTTCCCGTGCCCATGCCGCAAGCAGGGTGGATTTGCCGTAGCCAGCCGGCGCCGAGACGAGCGTGAGTGGATGGGCGGAGACCTCCCGCTCGAGCGCATCGATCAGCAGACCACGGCGAACGAAACGCCGCGGCGGTGGTGGGGCAGTCAACCTGGTGCGCGTCAGCGGTCGATCCATCTGCATGCCTGTCGCGGGAAGGCGGCAAAGCGAGCCGATTGCCGGCCAGGGATACGTCGCGGAGATGGCCCCCATCGTACAACTGTGCCGGTCGCCTACCTTGAGGAGCTGGCTCGATCGAGCCATTGTCGCGACGATGCGATTGGGGATGGCACGAACCGGCCTTTTGTGGAACTATCAGGCGGGGATCATGCCCAGCGCGTCCGCAATCTTCGCCGGAGAATCCGTTTGTCCGCACCCGATACCCAGTACCGAGTCGAAGGCAATCCGTTCCGGATCCGCGATCCGCACGCCGATGCACTGATCGAGATCTGGCTGGTCTCGGCAGTGGTGAGCATTCTCGTGATCCGCGCCTACCTCGCCCTGACCGGTTATCCCCAGGTCGGGGGCGATACCCTGCACATCGCGCACATGCTCTGGGGCGGGTTGGGCATGGTGATCGGCTTCGGCATGCTGATCATCTACGCGCATCGGGTATGGAAACCGATCGCAGCCCTCGTCTCCGGGATCGGATTCGGCACCTTCATCGACGAGCTGGGCAAGTTCATCACCAAGGACAACGACTACTTCTACCAGCCGACAATCGCGCTGATCTACGGCATCATCGTCAGCCTGTTCCTGATCGGGCGCTACATCGGCTCGCGCCGCACGCCCACCGACTCCGACCGGCTGTTCTATGCCGCCGATGGCGTGCAGTGGGCGCTGATCGGCAAACTCGACCAGCGCCGGCGCGACCATGCCCTCGAAAACCTTGCCGCGACCGGCGACGCGTCGCCCTTCGCGAGTGACCTTCGTCACATCCTCGAAACGGCCGATCTGGCCGAACGCCAACATCGCTCTCGCATCCTCGCGCTGCGCGACCGGCTGGAACAGGGCTACTGGAAACTCGTCTCCAACAACTGGCTGGAACGCATCGTGATCGGCCTGTTCGTCTTCAAGGGGATTCAGGTCCTCGTCACGCTCGCGGTTGGCGTTGGCACCGGCTCGTTCAAGATCGGCGACGGCCTCTCCTTCTCCGAGTGGGGCGCGACGATCGCCGCCATCGTTGGTGGAGTACTCGCGCTTTGGGGCGTCGTGTGGCT
>CBFGRG010000017.1:0-16069 GCA_965651105.1 uncultured bacterium
CCCTGCACCGACGCCGGAACGAGAACGAGCTCGGCAAGGGGATAACGCCGGCGGGCAACCGTCTGGATATCGTGCCAGACGGCGCCGGTGTCGCTGGTGACAACACCGATGCGTCGCGGGAAGCGGGGCAGGGGACGCTTGCGCGCCTCGTCGAACAGCCCTTCGGCTTCGAGCTGCTGGCGAAGGCGTTCCATCTCCAGCGCGAGAATGCCCTGTCCCTGGTGTTCGAAAACATCAGCGATGAGCTGGAGCCGGCCCTGCTTGCTGTAGTAGTCGATATGGCCGTGGACGATGATGCTGTCACCGACCCGTGGACGCACCATCTGGCGCTGGGCGTGGGACCGCCACATCGCGGCGTCGATGAGCGCCTCGCCATCACCAAGCTTGAAATAGACGTGGCCCGACTTCGCCCAGGTGATGCTGGTGACCTCGCCCTCGATCCAGACATCGGCGAGGATATCGTCGGCGGCAAGAACCTGCTGGATGTAGTCGTTGAGGGTGCTGACCGGAAGTACGCGGGAGAGCATCAGAATCCGTCGGTTTGCTCGGTGAGCCGGATGAGCGGCGAGCCATACTCCACCGCCTGGGCATTCTCGACAAGGATTTCGGCGACCACGCCGGCGCTGTCGGCGACGATTTCGTTCATGATCTTCATCGCCTCGATGATGCCGACCACCTGACCGACTTCGACCTCATCGCCGATCTGGACAAACGGTTCCTCCCCCGGTGCGGGCGCCGCGTAGTAGGTGCCAATCATCGGAGCCGTCACAAGGTGGCCCTCTTCGACGACTGGCTCGGCCGCCGGTGACGCTCCGTTGGCGGGAGTCGAGACCGCGACCGGCGCTGTGCTGCCCTGGGCGCCCCGGAGCCGGATGGAAACGTCGCCTGAGGTCAAATCGAGCTCGGAGATGCCTCCCTTGCCCATCAGCGTGATCAACTCCCGAACGGCGCCGATCAGCTCCTCGGTTGAACTCTGGTCATTCCCGGATTCGTTGATCCCGGCGAACCGCTCCATCCTCATCTCCCATGCTACGCGCGCTCGATGTAATCACCGGTGCGGGTGTCGACCTTGATCTGGTCGCCCTCACTGACGAACAGCGGCACGCTGACAACCAGGCCCGTTTCGAGCGTGGCCGGCTTGGAGCCACCTGTGGCGGTGTCGCCCTTGAAGCCAGGATCGGTCTGGGTGACCGTCAGGACAACCGACGTCGGCAGCTCAATATCGATCGGCTCATCCTCGTAACTGAGCACGTCGAGGGTGTCGTTGTCCTTGAGGTAGTTCGCCGCGTCGCCAACGGTCGATGCCGGAAGCTGGATCTGGTCGAACGTTTCCGTATCCATGAAGTGGAAATCGTCGCCGTCGCGATAGAGGAGCTGGACATGCCGCCGCTCGAGCCGGACGGCGTTGAACTTGGTGCCGGCCATAACCGTTTGCTGGGTCAACGAGCCAGTTCGAAGGTCGCGCAGCGACATGCGCAGCTGCGCCGAGCCGCGACCCTGCTTGTTGTGGGAAAAATCCACAACCTTCAGGAGGCGTCCGTCCTGCTCGAAGGTACTGCCCTTGCGAATGTCTCCGGTGTCGATCATGGATTCGGGTGACCCTCCTGATTTACCGTGCCAATGCCTCGATGGATTTTGGTGACGCGGTGATGTTTTCGTGTCCGTCCTCGAAAACGATGCCGACATCCTCGATGCGCACCCCGCCCCATCCCTCGATGTAGAGGCCTGGTTCCATCGTGACGACGTTTCCTGCCTCAAGGATGGCTTGTGACGTGCTGCGGACCGAAGGCGCCTCATGGACACGCAAGCCGAGACCGTGGCCCGCGCTGTGAATGACGTGGCGTTCCAGTCCCTTGCTTGCGAAGACCTCTCGGGTTGCGAGATCGGGCGCTGACGCAGACACACCGGCGCGGAAGGCGTCCAACCCCGCCAACTGTGCCTCAAGCACCGCGTTGTAGATCCTGACGAGCTCCGCATCGGGCGTGCCGAGGCAGATCGTGCGCGTCAGATCCCCATTATACCCGCTTACACGGGCACCCATATCAATGATCACTGGTTCGTTCGGTTGAATTGGGCGGTCGGACGGCGCGTGGTGCGGCTTCGCGGCGTTGGGACCGGCGGCGACGATCGTGTCGAACGCCTCACCGTCGCTCCCGACCTCGCGCAGTGCTTCCCGGACACGGTCAGCCCCCTGGCGCTCGGTGATGCCCGGAGCGAATCCCTCGAGGGCGAGTGCGAGGGCTGCGTCGGTGAGCCGTGCGGCCTCGCGGAGATGCTTGCGTTCCGTTTCATCCTTGATTGCCCGCAGCTGGTCGATCGCGTCGGCGGCACGGACAAGCTCGACACCCTCACCAAGCTCACCCTGCAACCTGAACCAGGTCGCGACCGTCGTGGTCCCGTCCTCGACCGCCAACCGGTGTGCATCGCGCGCCCGGGCCAGCTCGGCGATGGTGGCAACGGCCGACCCGGCGAACGGTACAACCCTGATTGCCGTATCGACTTCGGCGCGTGCCCACGGCAGATTGGTGGGCGAGACGATCAAAGTCGCATCCTCTGGAGTAACGAGCACCATGCCGGACGATTCGTCGGCGGCGTGATCGTCGGCCGTGAACCCGGTGAGGTAGCGGCGATTGGCGGGATTGGTGACCAGGATCGCGGGGAGACCGGTGTCCTGCAAAATCCTGCGAACCCGGTCCAGACGGTCAGGAACGCTCATTCGCCGCACCCTTGGTGAACCACTGGAGGGCCATGTGATACCCGAACGATCCGAAGCCGATGATCGAACCGGCGGCGATGTCCGAGATCACCGAGTGGTGGCGGAACGGCTCGCGCTTGTGGATGTTCGAGAGATGGACCTCGACAGTCGTGATGCCGGTGCCGGAGATGGCGTCTCGCAGGGCGATGCTGTAGTGGGTGAGCGCGCCGGGGTTGATGATCAACCCGTCGGCTGCCGGAGCATGCTCGTGCAGAAAGTCGAGAATTCCGCCCTCGTGGTTCGACTGAAAGTCGACCAGCTCAACGCCCTCCGCTGTGGCGGCTTCGCGGACGCCCGCGACGATGCCGGCGAGCGTTTCGTGCCCATATATCCCGGGCTCGCGGGTACCAAGCAAATTGAGATTCGGGCCGTTCACCAGCAGCAACTTCACAATCCGGGATGCCTCTCGCTATTGAGCCGGCGTACCCCGAAGGGTGCGCCGGCTCGCATCATTTCCAAATCGCTGTCAGCCGACCGGTTCGAGTCCGGTGATGATCGCCGGCACGTAGGCCGTGATCGGGTAGGAGCCGTCGCCTTCGGCCGGCGTGTAGGTACCGGTGAAGACGTAGACCGGTTGCAGGTACTGCGGATTGCCCATTACACCGGAGCTGGCCCATGCGATCGTGACGGAGTCATAGCGTGCGGTGCCGGTGATCGTCGATCCCTGCGGGAACTGCTCCTGCGGGAGGGTGAGGTCCAGGTACGACTGCCGCGTGGCGACCATGGAGAACGCATCTTCTTCGCCGCGCAGGCGATAGACGTCGCCCTGATTGATGTCGGCCCATGCCAGACGGGCTTCGAGCACGGTATTGCCCGGCCCGATGGTGACGGTGATGCCCGGTGTTGAGGACAGCAGCGGCGAGGGGTTTGCTGGCGTGAACGCCACCACGAGTCGCGCGGGAGAGTCGATCCGCGCGGCGATCTCGCCGTCCCCGATATTGGCCGGCAGCAGGTTTGCGGTTCGCAGCCATTCGCGCGCGGCGGCGATCGCCGATTCGTCCGACGGAAGCTCCGCGTCGCCGTCGAGCTCCGCGCCGGAGACGTACTGAAGCATGCCGGGGGTGGTGTAGATGCTGCCGTTGCCGGTGACGGTGAAGGTGCCCTCGCCCTGCGAGGTCAGCTCGTCGCCGACTTCGAGCCGCTCGGCGACCTGCCTCACCTCATCTTCGGTGTAGGTCTTCCCGGTGAACTCATAGACAGGCAGGTCGGCGGGGGTGCTACCCGACCCGTTCCACGACGAATCGAGCTCAAACCTGTAGCCCATCGCGTTCATCGTAGGCAGGTCGACCACGGGAAGTTGCGGGGCAATCTCGGAGTCGCCACCGGGTGGGGGCGTGCCATCCTGGGCGGCAGCTGTACCGGCCCCCATCGGAATGGCGGAAAGCAGCAGGGCCATGGCCATCAGCGCCATGCGTATCGCGGGTGTTCGTGTCACTAGCGGATCTCCTCAGTGGTGGAATCATGCCTCGATGTTGACAGGATCCGTTTCCATCACGCGGCGGAGCTCAACGACCTGGTCGCGCAGCAGCGCCGCTTTCTCGAATTCGAGATCGCGAGCCGCCTTTTTCATCTGCGACTCCAGGTCCTTGACCATCCGTGCCAGCTCGTCCTTCGGCAGCTCGCGGATGACCCCTTCCGTCTTCCCGGCGTCGCCGTCATACGTCGCTGCCTGTTCGGCGACCTCCCGAACGCGGTCGGTAAGGTCCTTGATTTCCTTGACAATACCGCGCGGCTCGATGCCGTGCTTGCGGTTGTACTCCAACTGGAGCTCGCGGCGCCGGTACGTTTCGTCGATGGCCGTCTGCATCGACGCGGTCATGGTATCCGCATACATGATCACCTGACCATCGACGTGCCGAGCGGCGCGACCGATGGTCTGGATCAGCGAGTTGGCCGAGCGGAGGTATCCCTCCTTGTCGGCGTCGAGAATCGCCACCAGCGACACCTCTGGCAGGTCGAGCCCCTCCCGCAGAAGGTTGATGCCCACCACGACGTCGTGAATACCGAGGCGCAGGTCGCGCAGGATCTCGATGCGCTCCAGCGTATCGATCTCGCTGTGCAGGTAGTGGGTGCGAATACCCATCTCCTTCAGGTAGTCGGAGAGATCCTCGGCCATTCGCTTCGTGAGCGTGGTCACCAGCGCCCGCTCGCCACGGCTGACCCGCTGGTTGATCTCGCCGAGCAGGTCGTCGACCTGCCCCTTCGTGGGTCGGACGTTGATCGCAGGATCGACGAGGCCCGTCGGGCGGATCACCTGTTCGACCACCCGGCTGGAGTGTTCCATCTCGTAGGGGCCAGGTGTGGCCGAGACGAAAACCGCCTGCCCAATGGTGCGCTCGAATTCGTCGAAGGTGAGCGGCCGGTTCTCGCGCGCCGACGGTAGCCTGAAGCCGTGTTCGACCAGGACGTCCTTTCGCGAGCGGTCGCCGCCAAACATGCCGCGCACCTGCGGCAGCGTCATATGCGACTCGTCGACGAAGAGCAGGAAATCGTCCGGGAAGTAGTCGAGCAGCGTCGATGGCTGATCGCCCGGCTGGCGACCCGAAAGGTGCATCGAGTAGTTCTCGATGCCGGCGCAGTACCCGGCTTCCTGCATCATCTCGAGGTCGTAATTGGTGCGCTGCTTCAGGCGCGCTGCCTCCAGCACCTGTCCGTTGGATTCGAGGAACTCGACCCGCTCTCGCAGCTCGGCCTGGATGTTCTCCAGGGCCTTCGCCATCTTGTCCTGATTGGTGACGAAGTGTTTGGCCGGGTAGATGACGATCTCGTCGCGCGTCGCCAGCACCTCGCCGGTGAGCGGGTCGACTTCCACGATGCGCTCGATGTCGTCGCCGAAAAACTCGACGCGAACGGCGATCTCCTCGTAGGCGGGGTAGATCTCGAGGGTGTCGCCACGCACGCGGAACGTGCCGCGGACAAGGTTCATGTCGTTGCGGTCGTATTGAATGTCGATCAGCTGGCGGAGGATCTTGTCGCGCCGAATCGCCTCGCCACGGCGAATGGCGATCGTCGTTGCCTGGTACTCCTCCGGCGTACCGAGACCGAAGATGCACGACACCGACGCCACAATCAGCGTGTCGCGACGCGTCAGCAAGGATCGCGTTGCGGCGTGGCGCAGCTTGTCGATTTCCTCGTTGATGTCCGCGTCCTTCTCGATGAACGTATCGGTGCGGGGGACATATGCCTCGGGCTGGTAGTAGTCGTAGTAGGAGACGAAGTATTCAACGGCGTTCCGGGGAAAGAACTCCTTGAACTCCGCGTAGAGCTGCGCGGCGAGCGTCTTGTTGTGAGCGAGCACCAGCGTCGGGCGGTTCAGGTTCTGGACGACGTTCGCCATCGTGAACGTCTTGCCGGAGCCGGTCACACCGAGCAGCGTCTGGAATCGCTCGCCCGCCTGGACACCTTCGGTGAGCTGCTCGATCGCCTTCGGCTGGTCACCGGTGGGTTTGAGCTCGGTTGCAAGCTGGAATGGTGGCATCGTCAATCCTGCCTGGTGTCGGTGAAGGGTAGATCGAGCGCCTCATCGACGTCAGTGACGGCGGCCGGCGCTTCCGCCGCCGTTGCGTCCAGGTCGCCTTCGGGCTCAGGCAACGGCTCAAGGCCGATATCGTCGTCAGGGTCGTCCCGACCCATCGGAACGGCGCTCGTGAGCGGCGCGGCGAACGGCTGAGCGTGGCCGGTTCGATCCGGGTCGAACCGATAGAGCTCGGCTTCGGTCTCGCCGATGCCCATGATCTCGTCGATGTGCCGAACTGCCCATCGCTGGCCCGAAAACGGCAGGCGCGCGGTGGCCTCGTCGCGATCGAACCAGCCGGCGTCCTGAAAGTCGTCGGCGAGATCGATACCGCCGTCGGAAACGAGCGTCACGGCCAGCACTGGCGCAAGCACCACGGCGTCACGGGCCTCGTCATAGAACTGATTGATGAAATCGGCCGAGTAGAACCGGTCGGCCTGGAGTCCTGCGAGGGTGCCGAGCGCGGCGCGGGCCGCTTCCGGCGCGGTTTGGCCTTCGGCGATCTCATGGTGGAAGGCCTGCCAGGTTCGCGCCATCGGCACGTCGTTTCGTCGCTGCAACAGAAGGAACTGGACGCGGGCATTCAGCCGGCGAAAGACATAGACGTCGACGACATCCGTCGCGATGCTGGTCATGTGTCGGTACACTCCGGGCGGTCAAGCAATCAATTTTGGGCAATCAGCGCTGCAGGCGGTCCCGCGCGGTATCGATCCAGTGTCGGACGCTGCCGGATGGCGCCGGTTGCGAACCGACGACACGGCCGCGCCACCGCTTCTGGTAGGCGATCTCGTCGCTCGGGCGCTTGCGGACAAAGGGGAGAAAGATGAGTGCAACGGCGACGAGCCCAAGCACAATTCCGAGAATCGGGATTTCGTCCTGAATCCAGACCGCGATCAATGCGACAATCAACGCAGTGACCAGCGGCACCTTCAGGAGCCAGCCTGCTACACGCTGGGCGGGAGCTCCAACTCGTGAGCGCGCCGTGTACACCGTTGCCTGCTTCTGCGCGTGAATCGCATTGCGGCGCTGGGCGACGCGGTCCTGAAAGGAAATCGGGCGATCGTCGGCCTGTTTCAGTATCTCGTCGATCTCGCGATCGAGCCGGCTCGGCTGGGGTTCTGGCTGGTTTGTGGTCGACATGCGTGATGGCCTCCCAACGTATCGGCAACACGTCCGCCGCCATCGAAGCCCGTAGACTCGTATGGTACCGCAGTGTGCGACCATGCCGTGTGATCATGTCGCGTCGGTTTTGGTGGGGTGGAGATTTCGTGGGAACCTATAGATTCAACGTCATAGACGATCAAGGCACGGTCAGCTTTCTCGGACCGCGCCATGGCAGCAAGATGGTGGCTGCGGCGTGTGGCGCCAACCATCGCTCGCTGGATTCGATGCTGACCTATCTCGAAGCGCTGGATGAAGTCTGGGCGAGCGCAATCTCCCGGGGGTTGCGGGCGTTCGACGCGCGTCGTTCGGACCGGGAGCCATCAGACGCGAAGGCGGATGTGGACTGGCGCGAACCGTTTCGCGTGGTCGACTCGGAAACCCGGACCCAGAGCATGCGCGGCTCGTCGCTCGGGCTCTTCGTCGTGAACCTCAAGGAGCGCCGAATCGTGCAGGTCGACAATCGCTCGACCGACCTGACGAAGGCGGGCAAGGGGCGGGTGCGACGAAACGGCCGACCCACGCGAATGCTGTTTCGCTACGACCTCTCGCCGGAGTGGGACCTGGTTCCGTAGCGCGGGTGCGGTTCCACCCGGTCCCTGAAGCGGCCGTCTCGCTGCTGCATCACGCGGCAAGCCCCAGCGATTTGGCTAGCGACCGTTCTTGTCGTCGTCGCGCTTCCTGCGCCTGAACCCACCGAAGAACATCCGCTGCATCTGGTCGCCAACGCCCTCACGCGCGAGCTCGCGCTGCGACGGCGTCGTTACCTCATCGGTGCGGTGGACCGGGATCTCGAGCTTCGCGCGCTCGTCCTGGGCGCGCTCGAATCGCTCGAACAATGCCTTCGCCGTGTCGTCGCCACCCGACTCCAGCTCGCCGCGAACCGCCTGAAGCTCCTCGACGTAGCGGTCGATCCAGCGAATGATCGCGTCGCGGTTGGTCAGGGCGATATCCCGGTGCATTTCCGGGCTGCCCAGCGCGAGACGTGAGGTGTCCTTCAACCCGGACGAGGCAAGGGTCCGCATGTCGCGCCAGGCGTTGTCGTCCGTCACGGCGTTGATGAGGGAGATCGCCGCCACAAACGGGAGATGACTGACGCCGGCGACATACGAATCGTGCTCGACCGGATCGACAAAGAACGACTCTGCGCCGGTCGCGGAGACGATGCCGAGCACGTTGCGAATGGAATCTTCACTGGCGTTCACGGCCGGGCAGATTGCCCATGTCGCGTCCTTGAAGAGCTCGGCGTCGGCGGCTTCGAGACTTTCCGACTTCCCCGCCATCGGGTGACCGCCGACGAACGACACCGTGGTTGGCAACAGCTCCTTCGCCCATCCCATGACGTCGACCTTCGTCGAGCCCGTGTCGGTGACGATCGTGCCGGGCTGGAGATCCTCGGCGATGTCCGAGAAGACCTCCCGCATGGCCTGGACCGGCGTGGCGACGATCACGATGTCGGCGTTCGCGACGGCCTTGCTCAACGACCATTCGGAGCTGTCGATCGCGCCCATGCGCTTCGCGACATTCTGGCGCTGCATATCTTCGTCGAAGCCGACGACCTGCAATGCGTCCTGATTCTCACGTGACCAGCGCTTCAGCGCGAGACCGATTGATCCGCCGATAAGGCCGAGTCCGATGATGGTTACCTGCTGCGCCATGGTGCCTGCTCCCGTGGTGATGCGTCGTGGTCCGGGTCGAGCTACGGTTCGTATTCGGTGACGTCGATCTCGCGGACCCAGCCAACGAGCCCCTCTTCGGTTTCGAATCGCATCCAGCGCTCTCCGTCGGCCGGATCGTCGGTCGGGGCGTCCTCGTCCAGGTATTCGAGCGGGGTCGCCGGCGGCAACCCTTCGAGGATATCCGTTGCCGTCGACGGGCCATCCCGAAAGTTGATGGTGGTATTCGCGGCGATCTGGAAGTCGGGGTTGAACTCGTCGTCATCCTCGTCGCTGCCGGCCGTGGCGGTGGGCTGATCCTGCTCCTGCTGCGCCTGTTCTGGCGGTGTGGTTGCCTCGACCGGCGGCTCCGTCTCCTCGGCGTTCGCCGGGGGTGCTGGATCGTTGGCAGTGTCCGGCGCGGCCTCCACGGCCTCGATCGTCGGCGTCTCGTCGGATCTGGAAACGAAGTCGCTGGTGAACGCGTCGAGCGCGGTGTAGAGAACCGTGAAGCCGACCGCGCACAGGGCGATCGTGAGGAGCATCGACAGGCCGATCATGAAGCCGGAGCGGCGCGATCGTTGACGGAGTCGATGGGACAGTCCGGGGTCTGACATGTGTTCCTCTCGGAAGGGTGGAGGGCCAAGCGCGTCGCGGAAACGGGCATGGGGAAGTCTGACGCGCGCGTGGCGACCGTGTCGGCATGTTTATACCACGGTGCCGGGGCGGTTCTGGACGTGACTTGTCGCCTCCAATTGAAGGTGACCGGGCGTCGACGGTGGCGGTCGAAAATGCTATACTAACGATGCGTAATTGATCTCTTGTGATCAAACGTGGGCCACTGCCCACGTTTCTTGGTGTTCACGGGCGGTCACAATCGGCGCCGTCGATTTGAATCCACGAGCGATACGCGGCCGTGGGGCGCTGGTTACGGACACCCGTGGTCGATTCGACAAGTGAAGAAGAGGAGGTGCGCGGCATGAAAAGTGACCTGTATACCGCGATCGCGCAGATCGCGGCGGAGCGGGGAATCCCGCGGGATGCCGTGCTGGCGTCGGTGCAGGAAGCGCTGACGTCCGTATACAAGAAGCACGCCAATACTGAAGAAAATGTCCGGGTGGAGCTTGACTCCGCGTCCGGTGAGATGCTGGTGATCGCTGTCAAGACGGTCGTCGATGAGGTGAACGATCCGGATACCGAGATGTCGGTCTCCGAAGCGCAGAAGTACCTGCCCGGCGCCCAGGCCGGCGATGTGCTGCGGATGCAAAAGATTCCGGAGAACTTCGGACGCATTGCTGCCCAGACCGTGAAGCAGGTGGTGCACTCGCGAATTCGAGACTTCGAGCGCGAGAACGTGTACCGCGAGTACAAGGACAAGGAAGGCGAGGTGCTCAACGGCGTCGTGCAGCGCGCCGACAGCCGTGCCGTGATCATCGAGCTCGGCAAGGCCGAGGCAGTGATGCCGGCCCGCGAGCAGGTGCCGAACGAGCGCTACCGCACCAACCAGCGCGTCAAGGTGCTGCTGACCGAGGTGAACAGCCACTCGCGCGGTCCCCAGCTGATCGTCAGCCGGTCCGATCCGCGCCTTATCCGGCGTCTCTTCGAGCAGGAAGTTCCCGAGATCCAGAGCGGCGCGGTCGAGATCATGGAGATCGCCCGCGAGCCGGGCTTGCGATCCAAGGTCGCCGTCGCGGCGCGACAGGAGAAGGTCGACCCGGTCGGCTCCTGTGTCGGCGTGCGTGGCGTCCGTATCCAGAACATCGTCAATGAGCTGTACGGTGAGAAGATCGACGTGATCGAGTGGTCGCCGGACATGGCGACATTCATCTCGAATGCGCTCAGCCCGGCCAAGCCCACCAGCGTGTCGCTGGGCGAAGAGGGCGAGCAGAAGGTCGCGACGGTGATCGTCCCGACCGACCAGATGTCGCTGGCAATCGGCAAGGAGGGGCAAAACGCCCGCCTCGCCTTCAAGCTCACGGGCTGGCGGATCGACATCAAGGGCCCCGAGTCGCTGCTCCAGGCGGGCGAGGACTTCTTCCGCAGTGCTCGCGAGTCGGCCGGCGAGATGATGTCCGACTTCGGCTGGCAGGGGCGGCAGCCTCGCGCGGTTCAGGCCGACGGTACCTTCACGGTCTCCGGGAAGACCTACGGCCCGCTCGACGAGAGCCTGGCGCGCCGTCAGGTGGACGTGGACGTCACCAAGGGTGTTGTCGAGGTCTACTACGAGCGTGAGCTCCGGGCGCGGTTCGATCAGGAGACGGGCGAAGAGCTGGCGCTCGATGAAGCCGAGGATGCCTTCGACGCCGCATTCAAGGCAGCGATGGAGCAGGAATAACGACGAAGGGGGGCACGACCATGAATCAGCCCCAGCAGGCCGGGCCCGCGCGCAAGCGACACAAGGGCCCGCGCCCAAAGCATGTGCCGCAGCGCACGTGTGTTGCGTGCCGCGAGAAGGGGGACAAGCGCGGACTGATCCGCATCGTGCGGTCCCCCGACCACACCATCTCGGTCGACCCGACCGGGAAGGCCAACGGCCGTGGCGCGTACCTGTGTCATAAGCCAACCTGTTGGGAACGGGCGCTTTCCACGCCAATCCTGGCGCGTGCGCTCAACACCGACATTAATGCGGATGCACGAGAAGAGCTAAAGAGGGTTGCGGCTACGCTGGACGAGTCATCGTCGTCTGATCGTACTGCGGCAACTTCATAAGGAGTCGAGTCAATGGCAGATACACGAGGACGAACACAGCGCGTGTCCCGGTCCGGGCGGGGACGCGGACGGCGAAGTGGCAGCGGATCGGCCCGGACGGTTGCGGTGAAGCGGGCGGCGCCAGTCGAGCGCGAGCCTGTTGTATTGCCTCCAGTGCTGTCGGTGTCTGAGCTGGCCGACAAGCTGGAAATGAGCGGGATCGATGTGATTCGCGAGCTGATGAAGCTCGGCATCATGGCGAACCTCAACCAGCAAATCGACTACGACACCGCGGCGAAGGTGGCCCAGGAGCTCGAGTGGGAGACCATCGCGGAGGAATCTGAGGCACGACCGGAGGCCGACAGCTACGAGACGCGGCGGCAGTTGGGTGAAAGCGATCCCGACGCGCGCCCGCGCCCGCCAGTGATCACGATCATGGGCCATGTCGACCACGGCAAGACCAAGCTGCTCGACGCCGTTCGCTCGGCGAACGTCGCCGAGGGCGAGGCAGGTGGCATCACCCAGCACATCGGTGCCTATCAGGTCGAGACGCAGGGGCGAAAGCTGACCTTCCTCGACACACCCGGTCACGAGGCGTTCACCGCCATGCGCGCCCGTGGTACCCAGGCGACGGATATCGCCGTGCTGGTGGTTGCCGCCGACGACGGCGTGATGCCGACGACGCGAGAGGCGGTCGCGCACATCAAGAGCGCCAACGTGCCGCTGGTGGTGGCGGTCAACAAGATCGACCTGCCCACGGCCAATCCCGACCGCATCAAGCAGCAGCTGTCGGAGCTGGAAGTGATGCCGGAAGAGTGGGGTGGCGATGTCCCCTTCGTCGAGGTCTCGGCGAAGGAGAAGCTCGGCATCGACGACCTGCTCGAGGTGCTGTTGCTCGTTTCCGATGTGAACGAGCTCAAGGCGAACCCGGACAAGGTTGCGTCGGGCGTGGTTATCGAAGCCAGCGTCCAGAGCAGCCGCGGTCCGGTTACGACGCTGCTGGTCCAGAATGGCACGCTCAACCTGCGCGACGTCATCGTCGCCGGCAGCACGTGGGGTCGCATCAAGGCGATGTTCGACGATCGCGGCAAGCGGGTGCGCCGGGCTGGCCCGAGCACGCCGGTCGAGGTGCTCGGCCTGGAAGATGTGCCCGAAGCGGGAGACACCTTCCTGGTGTTCGAGGACGAGAAGGCCGCGCGCCAGCTCGCCGAACAGCGCCAGGCGCAGCGCCGGGTCGAGGCCCTGACCGAAAACCGGCCGGTGAAGCTCACCGAGCTCTACGATCAGGTGCAGGAAGGCACCACGGCGGAGCTGCGCGTCATCATCAAGGCGGATGTCCAGGGATCGCTCGGCGCGATCCAGAGCTCGCTGCTCAAGCTGAACGAAGAGAGCGATCAGGGTGTCACCCTGTCGATCCAGTACGCCAGCACCGGCGCGATCTCGGACTCGGACATCAACCTCGCGTCGATCACGAACAGCATTGTGATTGGCTTCAACGTGCGTCCCGACGCGGCCGCCAAGCGTGCCGCCGACGCCTCCGGTGTCGACGTGCGTTACTACTCGGTCATCTACCAGCTCATCGAAGAGGTGCAGCAGGCGATGACCGGTCTCCTGGCGCCGGTGTTCGAGGACGTCACCGACGGCTACGCCGAGGTGCGAGAGACGTTCAAGCTGCCCAACAACGACGTTGTTGCCGGGCTCTACGTGCTCGATGGCAAGGTGATGCGGAACTCCCGGGCCCGCGTGCTGCGAAGCGGCACGGTGGTCTTCGAGGGCGGCATCTCCTCCCTGAAGCGCTTCAAGGACGACGTCCGTGAAGTGGCGGCGGGGTACGAGTGTGGTCTCGGGCTCGATGGCTTCAACGACGTTCAGGTGGGTGATCAGATCGAGTTCTTCCACCGTCAGGAAGTCGCCCGAACCTGATGGCGCCGCACCGAAATGACCGGTGTTGGCCCGTGGGGAAAGGGAGCGCAACGTGACACGACGAACGCGACAGGTCGGTGAGCTGCTCAAGGAGGAGCTCACCGACATCATCCGCAAGGAAGTGAAAGACCCGCGCATCGGCTTCATGAGCATCACTGAAGTCGACGTGACGCCCGACCTGCGTCAGGCTCGCGTCTATGTCAGCGTGTTGCATGACGAGGAGCGCGAGGGAACCATGGAGGCGCTGGCCTCCGCGGCGTCGTTCATTCGCCACCACCTCAAGCCGCGCCTGCGCATGCGGCAGATACCGTTCCTTGAGTTTCGTGGCGATCGGTCGATGGAGTATGCACAGCACATCGCCGAGACACTCAAGGAAATCCAGCGTCAGGACGCCGAGCGGAGCTCGGTGCCGGCCGCTGGTCCGGATACGGCTTCGCAGGAGGAGCCTCAATGAGCGGAGCGTCCTGGCAGCTCGACCGAGATGCCGCGCGCGAAGCGCTTGAAATGCTTCGTGGGGCGAAGCTGGTCCTCACACCAACCCATCAGAATGTCGACGCCGACGGACTCGCCTCGGCGATCGCGCTTCGGCGGGCCCTTCAGCAGCTCGGCGTGAACCTGGTGCCGATGGTGTCGGATGGCATCCTGCCGCCGTCACTCGATTTTCTGCCCGGATACGACGAGGTGCTGGTCTACGGGCGCGACGAGCTGCCCGATTACGACCTGCTCTGCCTCGTCGACTGTTCGGACCTGCGCCGCCTCGGGACGTTCTACACGGATGATCCGGACCGCGTCTCCGGCGTGGTGCCGATCGTCAACATCGACCACCACGTCACCAATGACCGCTTCGGCCAGGTCAACATTGTCGAGCCGAAGGCGGCCGCGGCGTCGGAAATCGTTGCCGACCTGCTCGATGCGTGGGGAACGACAATCGATCGCGACATCGCCCAATGCCTGCTCTCCGGCATCTATGGCGACACGCTTGGATTGCGGACCGACTCGACCACCGCGCGCACAATGCGCACCTCAGCCGATCTGGTCGATGCCGGTGCCGACCCGGTTCCTGTGGTGAACGCGCTGTTCCGGATCAAGCCACGATCGACGGTGTGTCTTTGGGAGAAGGCGCTTCGCAATGTGCAGTACACCGATGGCCTGATCTGGACCGAGCTGACGAAGGACACGCTCGATCGCTGCGGCGCCGATGCCTCCGAGGCCGAGGGGTTGGTCAACTTCCTGGTCGGCACGGAGGGAGCCGGGGCAGCGGCATTGCTCTACGCAAACGACACCGGATGGCGCGTGAGCATGCGGAGCCTGCCCGACGGCGTCGATGTCGCCCAGATCGCAGCCGAATTTGGTGGTGGCGGACACCCGCGGGCGGCTGGCGTCCAGCTCGAAGGCGGTGAGGATGAGAAGCGCGCCTTCGTCGAGCGAGTCGGGCGGCTCGCCAGCGGTGGCGCCTGAGGCACATGGCCCGCAAGCGTGTGCCGCCCCGTCGCAGCGGCTTTCTCACCATCGACAAGCCCTGCGGCATGACCAGCCATGACGTGGTGGGGCTCGTTCGCCGGATTACCGGGGAGCGACAGGTCGGGCATGCCGGCACGCTTGATCCGGCGGCGTCCGGCGTGTTGCCGGTAGCGGTTGGCCACGCGACTCGCGTGCTGCCATTCATCGAGGGCGATGACAAGCGCTACGTCGCGACGGTTCGCTTCGGGGTCGAGACCGACTCGGGCGATCGCGACGGCCGGCTCATCGGCCAGGCGGATGCGACGGCGCTCACCAGGGACCATATCGAGGGGTTGTTGCCAGCGTTTCGCGGCGAGATCGTGCAGACGCCGCCGATGCACTCCGCCGTCAAGGTTGATGGCCGGCGGCTCTACGAGCTCGCGCGAGCCGGTGTGAGCGTCGAGGTGCCGGAACGGCAGGTGACGATCCACGAGCTTGAGCTGGTCGATTGGCAAAGTCCAGAGGCAACGCTGGTGATCGCCTGCTCCAAAGGCACCTATATTCGGTCGATCGCTCGCGATCTTGGTGTGGCGGCCGGCACCGGCGCGATGCTTTCCAGTCTGGTGCGTACTCGCGCGGGGATGTTCGATCTCGCAGCGGCGATTCCGGCGCAGGAGCTGGCGACACGACTGGAGACGCACGGCTGGGCAGCCATCGCGCTGCATCCCGAGGCGGTGATGGGCGAGGCCGAGGTGGTGCTGTTGAACGAGGATGCCGAGCGTCGGTGGTTCAATGGATTGCCAATCGACGCCCCGGTGAAAGGGCCCACTGTGCGCGTGTATGATACCGGGCGGGAATGGGCGGGAATCGGGGAGACCGACCCGGCGACTGGCCGCGTCCATCCGCGACGAGTGATTCGGGGTACGTACGAGT
>CBFGRG010000018.1:0-15622 GCA_965651105.1 uncultured bacterium
ATCGCCATGATGGCGATCCGGGGGCGGCGTGTTCTGGTGCCGGGACTGATCCCTAGTACGTCTCGAGGTCGCGCTCCCTCTCCCAGTCGGAGACATGGGTGCGGAAGGAATCCCACTCGGCCGTCTGCGCCTCGATCAGGCGCTCGAAGATGTGATCGCCGAGGGCATCGCGGATGATGTCGCTCTTCTCCAGCTCCTGGATCGCTTCGCCCAGCGTCGCCGGCAGCGTCGGGATGTTCCGCCGCTTCAGGTCCTCATCCGTGAAGTGGTAGAGGTTCTCCTCCACCGGATCCTCCAGCGGCAGCTCGTTGACGATGCCGTCCATGCCGGCCGCCAGCATCGCCGTGAAGGCGAGGTACGGATTGCAGGACGGGTCCGGGCAGCGCAGCTCGATCCGGGTCGCGTTGTAGTTCCCCTCGCGGATCGCCGGCACGCGGATCAGTGCCGAGCGGTTCGTGCGTGCCCAGGCGACGTAGACCGGCGCCTCGTAGCCCGGAACCAGGCGGCGGTAGCTGTTGACCAGCGGTGCGATCACGCCACACAGCGCCCGGGCGTGCTTGAGCTGACCGGCGATGAAGTGCCGCGCGGTCTTCGAAAGCCCGTAGGGGTCGTTCTCGTCGACGAAGGCGTTCTTGCCGAGCGCGCTGTCGAGGAAGCCGAAGCTCTGGTGGACATGCATGCCCGAGCCGTTCACGCCGGTGATTGGCTTCGGCATGAAGGTGGCGTGCAGGCCGTGCTTCTGGGCGATCGCCTTGAGAATGTACTTGAACGAAACCGCGCGGTCGCCGGTGACCACCGCCGGGCCGTATTCGAAGTCGATCTCGTGCTGGCCGATCGCGACCTCGTGATGGCTGGCCTCGACGTCGATGTCCATCTCCATCAGCGCCTGCACCATGTCCTTGCGCACAGTCGAGGCGAGATCGGCGGAGAAGTCGAAGTAGCTGCCGCGGTCGTGCGGCGCCGGCGCGATACCATCGCCATTCCGCGAGAAGAGGAAGAACTCGAGCTCCGGACCCACGTTGTAGGTGTAGCCAAGCTCGGCGAGCTTCTCGAGCTGCCTCAGCAGCACGCTGCGCGGGTCGCCGGGAAAGGGATCGCCGTTCGGGTTGTGCACCCAGCAGATCACGCGGGCGGTGTTGAACTCGCCGCGCTCCCAGGGGATCACGGCGAAGGTGGACAGGTCCGGCTGCAGATACATGTCCGACTCGGCGATGCGCGTGAACCCGGCGATTGACGAGCCGTCGATCCACTGCCCGCCCTCGACGACATGCGGGAAGATCGATGCCGGGATGGTGACGCTCTTGACCATGCCCATCACATCGGTGAATTGCAGGTTGATGAACTGGACCCCTTCGGCCTCGATCTGGGCGTAGATCTGCTCAGGCGTCGGCTCGGTTTCGAGGATACGCGCGGTGTTGACGGTCTCAACTGGTGCGGCCATAGGGGTTCCTTTGAGCGCCCCGGATCGACGGGGCTCGGGCGGCTCTGACCGCGACCTGCTCGCGCGGCCATTGCCTTCAAGCCTAGAGACGCCGCAAGCCCATCACATCGTGCATCTCGGTGAAATTCTTCACGAGATTTTGTGCACGTTGAACAGAACTGGCGACGGCGAGTCCAGAAACTTGACCAGCCAATCCAGAAACACAGTCAAATATCGGTTTTTCACGAGAAACTTGACCCGCCAATCAACAAATCGAGACCAGCTTCGATTGTTGATCGGGCCGTACCCGCCATTGACCAGCGGCGTTGTTCGTGAGGAAGCCGCAACTTCCAGGGCCGAGGTGGCTCAGATTTCCCGCTGGCGACGGCGGCTGCTCGTGTTGGTCAGCACCACACCGGCCACGATCACCGCCCCGCCGAGCAGCGCGAACAGTGTCGGTTGCTCTCCCAGCACCACCCATGCCACCAGTACCCCGAACACCGGCACCAGGTAGGTGTAGACCGCCGTCTGGCTCGGGGTCAGCACGCGCAGCCCCCAGTACCACAGCAGGTAGGCCACCGTGATCGCCAGCAACGAGACGTACAGCACCGCTCCCCAGTCGATAGCCTCCAGACCCATCAGGCGGCTCCGCATTGGCGCATCAAACATCAACACCGGCACGAACATCAGCCCGCCCGCGATCGTGGTGTAGCTGGCGACATAGACCGGTGGATACCGCCCCAGCAAGGGCTTGCTGAGCACCGTGTAAAACGCCCACGCCAGCGGCCCGGCCAGCACGATCAGCACGCCCAGCATCTGGCCGCTTTCCAGCCGCGCCCCGCCCGACGCGCCGAACTGCAGCACCACCAGGAAGCCGACGAATGCGAGCAGGATGCCCGCGACCTTGCGGCTGGTGAGCGCCTCGCCCAGCACGATGCGGGAGATGATCGCCGTGAAGATCGGATTGCTCGTCACCAGCAGGCTCGCCAACCCGGCGTCAAGCCGCGTCAATCCGTAGGCCATCGACAGGCTCATGATCGGGATGCCAAGCGCGCCGATGAGGATCATCAGGCGCAAATCTCGCCTGGCGAGGGGGATGATCAGCTTGCCGGTCACCAAGAGAAAGGCAAGGTAGAAAAGCGCCGCGCCGATGCTGCGAATGACAACAACATCGACCGGCCGCAGCGGGTCGAGCAGGTGTTTGAGCGCCGTGAAATTGCCACCCCAGAGAATCGCGACGAGCAGGAGTCCCAGATGCACGAGCACCAGGTCTCGAGTCGTGGGTCCCGTTCGGCGTTGTGGCTCTTCGTGCTGGGTTACCGCGGGGGCGGCGGTCGGAACGGTCCGCATGACAGCAGTGTACCGTCAGGGACCGTTCCCGTCGCCTTCCACCGAGCCTATGCGGGCGCAACCTCCGCAAGTGCGGTCGTCAATCGCTTGATCGCGGCGCGCTCGTCCCCGTCGAGCCGCGGGTCGGCAAGCTCGATCAGGATCTTGATCTCCGCCTCCTCGGCGGGGGTCATCCCGACCGGCTCGACAATCTGCACGCCCGTCGAGGATTTCGGGAGCGGTGCGCGCAACCGCCGGGTGGTGCGCTTGCCAATCAACTCGCGAAGCTTGTGGTCGGTGGCGTCTGGTACGGTGAACATCGTTGTCCTCCGAGCGTCGTTGCTGCTAGTTCGGGGATCGTCCCCCTTCACCAGCAGTATCCCGTGGCCAGCGTGACAGCCGCGATACATCCCCGCATGTTCGTGTTGCAATCTCGTGACCGTTTCCGGCCGGCGATGACTGCCCTGGGTTTCCACGAGCCGATGGTCGCCGTCGCAAGCGGCAACCGACCTTCCGGCGACGAGCGCCAGAAACGCTTCGTTCTCCCCACCTACGCCCGCTCGCGCGTGTTTCAGGCGCCTGGCAACCGGCGGGATACTTGTCCCCTCGTCAGCTCGTCACCACAGCGACCGGCTCGTGAGTCCGGGCGGACTCGTAGGCGGCCAGCGCCACCTGCAACGCCCGCATGCCATCCTCGCCCGTCACCTGGACCGGCTCGTCACGCTTCACTGCCTCGATGAACGCGGCTACCATTTCCGGGTCGCCGCTGGGGTTGACCGCCTGCCACGAGTACGACGGGCCCTCCACCTCGGCGATCTCCAGGTTGTCGTTGAAGGCGTTGAGCCGCAACGCCCCCTTTTCGCCGACCACCTCGATCTCGACCCCGCCCCAGATCGGCCAGTTTTCCGGCCGCGACCAGCTCGTGTCGAGCGAGCCGCGCAGGCCATTGCTCATCCGAAACATCACCAGACCAGTGTCGTCTACGGGGATGTCGTAAATGCGCGTGTCGATCTCGGCGTAGACCTCGGTCACCTCGGCATCGAAGATGTGCCGCAGCACGTCGATCACGTGCACGGTGTGATCCATCACCGCGCCGCCTCCGGCCAGCTCCGGATCGACAAACCACCCCATCGGGCAGGTGCCAGGGTTGCGGGCGATCACCGCCAGCGGCGTGCCCACCTGCCCGGCCCGGATCGCCTCGCCGAACGCGACCGCCGGCGCGCTGAATCGCACCGGGAACGCCGTCTGGAGCTTGACGCCGGCCCTGGCGCAGGCGGCGATCATGGCCTCGGCGTCCGACAGTGTCGTCGCCAGCGGCTTCTCGCACAGGACGTGCTTGCCCGCCTCGGCGGCGGCAATCGTCATCTCGGCGTGACGCGCGTTCTCCGAGCAGATCACCACGGCGTCGACGTCGTCTCGGCTGGCCGCCGCGCGCCAGTCAGCGGTGAACTCAACGCCGAACCGCTCGGCCACGCCGCGCCCTCGCGCTTCGTCGTCATCCGCGACCACGACAATCTCGGCGTCGGGCAACCTGTCGAGAATGGCTGCATAGGCGTTGGCATGGCTGTGGGCGAAGCTCAACATCGCCACGCGCACCGGACCGGTCTGGGTCGGGTCGGTCGAATCGGTCATTGGTGGGACTCCTGGAAGGATGCCATAGGGACGGCGCGACGGGACGGTCAGGCAACCACCGCGCTGACCGGGTCGGCTGGGAAGACGATCGGTCGCTCCTCGCGCATCGAGTCGAGCACCGACTGGGCGACGGCGAGCGTGCGGGTCGCCTCGACGCCGTCCGTCAGCACCGGCGTGCCGGTCTGGATCGCATCGACGAAGTGCATCAGCTCGCGCATTGGCGGATTGGCGGTTGATGGCCGGGTGAACGTGAGCTGTGGCGACATGTTGCTGAGTGCCGCGTTTTCACTGCTCTCGAAGGTGAGCGTCGCGTTCCTGCGGCTGTCATGCGACAGCAGACCCTTCTCGCCGGAAACCTCGATCGCGGTACAGAAGCCACCGTGCGCCCAGCTCGCCTCGAGATGCGCGATTGTGCCGTTGCGAAACCGCATCGATGCCATCGCGACGTCTCTCGTCTGCTGCCATTCGGTGTAACTGAGGCCGTGGGCGTACACGCGCTCCGGCTCGCCGAAATACCAGCGCAGCGTATCGATGTCGTGAATCATCAGGTCGATGATCAATCCGCCATTCTTCTCGAGGTCGGCGAACCACGGGCTGCGCTCCATAATCGGTGCGCTGCGGCGCTGGGTGCGAACCATCGCGACCTGACCGATCGTGCCGGCATCGATCACCTGCTTGATCCGAGCGTATTCGGGGTAGAAGCGGACGACATGGCCGACCTGGAGAATAACGCCAGCCGTCGCGCAGGCGGCGGTCATCGCTTCGGCGTCGGCGACGGTGCGGGCGATCGGCTTCTCGCAGAAGACGTGCTTGCCGGCGGCGGCGGCGCGCTCGGTCGCCATCCGGTGCAGCGAGGTCGGCAGGGCAATCACCACCGCGTCAACGTCCGGGTCGGCCAGCGCTTCGTCCATTTCGGCGGTCGCCCTGCCGCCGGAGCGCTCGGCCCACGATGCGGCACGCTCCTGATCGAGATCGACCACCCACGCCAGCTCGGTGCGTGGCGACGCGATGAGATTCGCGGCGTGGGAGCCCCCCATGCCGCCGGCTCCGATCAGCGCAAATCGAACGGGCGCCACTTGATCTGTACATGGCATGTCCGCGCAGGTGTCCTTTCCATCGACCGGCAGGGCGAGGTCGCCCTGCCTCCACGCGGGCACGGTACACGCTGGCGAACCGGGCTACAAGGGGAGCAGTCAGCAAGGACCGCTCACCTGGAGCCCACCTTCGGGTTGCCGATACCGGCCTGGATCAGGGTCTGCCTCTGCCCTCGTACCACTAGTTCCTACATTGCCCTGAACGCCGCACTGCCGACACAACGGCCACCTTACCGACAATCCGCCCACTCTCCACCAAACGCGCCTCGGTTGTCACGCCAGCTCCAGCGCGTGGTCGAGCAACTGCCGCTTCGCGTGGTCTCGCTCATCCCCGGCGAGCGCGCGCAGCGCTCGAATCAGATGCTCATCCCTGCTGGCGACAATCGATGTTACGACAATGCCGTAGACATCCAGATCGCTTGAGGTAACGAGATAGCGCAGGATACCTTCGTGCCAGCGCTCTCGATCGCGATGCCCGAGCAACAGGTCGAACAGTCCAACCGTCACTTGCTGATCCTCGGCTGGCAGATGCCGCTCGACCAGCAGGTCGACCAGGTCAGCGTCGAGCTCGACCAGGTTGCGCAGTGCCTCCCCCGTGATCTGACCGTTTCCCTCCGACCACGATGCCAGCGCGAACACCGGCTCCAGCCGCCCTTGCGCCGCCAGCAACCGGATCGCCGTCAGCGCTGGCTCACCCGAAAACGAGGTGAGCGGATCGGTCAGGAAGCGCGCGGCGAAGAGCGCGGCCATGTCCGCATCCAGATCTCCCAGCGCCAGCAGCGCCGCCGTTCGCAGCTCGGCGCAGAGCTCGTACATCCCCTGCATCTGATAGGTTGTCAGCGCCCGCCGCAGCAACGGCCCATCGACCGGCTGCACGATCGGCTGCAGTGCCCGCACGATGCCGGCGCGGATGAACCCGCTGGAATCGCGTGCCACGGACGAGGTCTCGCACCACGCGTACTTCTCGTGCAGCAGTGGCCGCAACGCAGGATCGGGATCGGCGGCGAGCACCGCCAGCGCGGCGCGAAGCTCTTCGAGATCGCGCGAGCGCTCGACCAGGGAGATGGCCATGGCGCGCCGGTCCGCAGCGCTCTCCGCACCATTCAGCTCCCGGATTGTGGGCAGACCCTTGCGTGGTCGCGATCGAGACATCGACTGTCCCCTTACGCCAAAACCGTATTCATGCTCGCGTGAATGCTCGAACCATCTATCTCACCATGCAAGATCCCCATGCGCGCACCGTGCGTGCTGCCGATGGAGGGCGATCAGTCATCCAGCGTGACCGCACTATACTGGCAATCGACCGCATCGCAGCGACAGCATCACCGCAAGGTCATTTCATGCCCACTCACTCTGCCGAAACCGACCGCGTCCGCTCCATCTTCGATCGGCTCGCGCCGGAGTGGGATCGCCGCGAGGCCGCCGGCGAGCGCCTGCTGATGGGGCCGCATCTGCGCCGGGAGCTGGCCCGCCAGCTTCACGGCGATGTGCTCGAGCTCGGCTCCGGCACCGGCGCGACCCTCGACCTCGTCGACTGGAGCCAGATCTCCTCATACATCGCCACCGATCTCTCGCGTGGCATGCTCGACAGGGCGAGGGCTCGACCATCGGTTGCCGGGAGATCGATCGAGTTCCGCCAGCTCGACGCGACTACTCTCCCCTTCCCCGACGCCAGCTTCGATACCGTCACCACCAGCCTGACGCTGTGCACGGTGCCCGCCCCCGAGCAAACCCTGCGGGAGATGTCGCGCGTCTGCCGCCCGGAGGGGCGGATCGTGCTGCTGGAACACGTCCGGGCGCCCAATTCGATGCTGGCGTGGCTGCAGAAGAAGCTCACGCCTGGCCAGGTCCGCCGCATGGGATGCCATCTCGACCGGCCGACCGACCGGCTCGTGCGGGAGATGGGCTTTCCGATCGACCGCGACGACCGCCGCCTTTTCTCCATCTTCCGGCTCATCGTCATGCGTCCTCTGCCCCGCTGACCCCGACCTCCGGGAGCTCATTCGGAAGACCTGCCCTCGTGCCGACCCGGTGTCGACACGACGCGGTGCCCCTCACAGCAATCGATCAGGGAACCAACCCGCGGGGATCGGCGTCTTTCTTCCACAACTTCGCGATATTCTCATCGCAGGTGGATGGATGAAGGAGAGCACCCATGACCATGACAACTCCCCGATCGCGTCGCTGGTTCCTCGGGGCGATGGCCGCCGCGGCCGCCGCACCCCCGTTCCTCGCTTCGGCCCAGACCGAACGTCCCAATCCCGGCAACCGCGGCAAGGGCGACACGACACCCACCGCCCTGCAGGGCGCACCGTCCGACATTTACACCAGCCCTGCCCTGGGGATGGAAGTCACCTGGAGCTCCCCGTGGTTCGAGCGAGAGCGCAGCGCCGCCGACAGCTTCGCCACCATGGGCGAGGAATCCATCACCTTGAACGCGGATGGCATGTACGGGTTCGTCGGCATCTATGGCATCGATCCGACCCGCGACGCCCCCACCCCATCCGGCCTCCTCGACGTCTATGAAGGGTTGATGGAGCAGAAGCTGGCCGACCTCAACGGACCGCCAACGACCGTCGCGCTCCACCAGCGCCTGGAATCCAGCCTCACGGTCCTCTTCGTCATCGAAACCGGCAACGGTCCCAGCGTCGAGCTCTGGGAGCTGCGCGTGCCTCCCGCGGGCGGCTACGCGACCTATTCGCTGGCGTACAGCCCGGTTGAGGACTTCCCGCGGCTGTTCGACGCCGCGCAGGGCGGCATCACGCTCAACGGTGGCGCCCCGTACGCCGCTGTAGCGGCCGCCGACATTCTCGCCGCGGCAAACCAGCCCGCCATCGAACAGACCACCACGACGGATCCATCCTCCACCGCGCTCTCCTGGACCAGCCCGGTGTTCGGCATGCAGGTCACCTGGGAGGCGCCCTGGGAAGAGGCCGGCCTGAAGGAGAGTGCCGACAAGGGGTATGAGCGGATCACCCTGCGACCATCCAGCAATGTCGACCACATGAGCCTCACCACCAGCCAGATCAGCGCCAACTTCCCCTCGGCCGCCGCCTATCTCGATCACTATCAGGAGGCCTACAGCTACGAAAAGATCGTGCCCCTCCGCAGGGCCATCGACGGCGTCCACTTCCTCGTCCAGGAACGCACCGAGACCTCGGTGACCGTGTTCCTCCATTACCGCCACCGCGACACGAACGGCTCGGTCTTCGAGCTGTACGAGCATCGCGCGGAGCCGGGCGCGGAGCTCGCGACCAGCTCGATCATGGTCGTCAACCGGGGCGAGGTCTTCCCGGGACACCTGCGGGGCGCGCAAATGTTCGTCACGATGAACGGTGGCACCCCCTACTCCACTATCGACACCGAGGCAGTGGTCGCGCTCGCCACCAGCGCGCTGGACGGGCAGATAGTGGGCCAGACCGGACAGACGACAACGCAGACTGGCGGCACCACCCAGACCGGGCAGACGACGACGCAAACCGGCGGCACGGCCGCGCTGGCCCCGGTGCGCCAGCACTTCAATCAGCTCCGTCCGACAATCGACGAGTTCGTCGGGCTGGTCAACAGCACGCCGTGGACCGATGCCCAGGTCACCCGTGCCACGGACATCCTCAACCTGTGGCTCGACGCGCCCACCGTCGCAGCCGGCATCACGCTGCCCCCGGAGTTTGCGGAAATCAGCTCCGCCTACCTCGCGTACGCCGACAACCTCAGCCGGATCGGCATCGCGTTCCTGACCTTCATCTCGCCCGACAGCACCGATGCCCAGAAGGACACCGCCGCGGCCGAGCTCGAGACCGCCCTCACCGCCAACGCCGATCTCGCCGCGAATCTCGACGCGCTGCTCACCGCCGCCGGCGCCTGACCGGCCCGCGCTCCCCTGCGCCGTGTCACATGGGCATGGCGCTGCATCCCGTTCTCGCCGGACTGGTAGACTGGATGCAGTGACAGGGTGGCATCAGCGCCGTGCAGGAGGAGTCGCAAACTGTGGCATTCGTACTGAGGAAATCCGCCAGGCCAGGTGACCCGATCGAGTCGGGTCGCCGGCCCGTTCCCGAGGCCCCCGGCGCCGTCAAGTCGCCGCAGATCCCCGGGCAGGTGCCCGACCGCTCGGAGGTTCCCGGCGAGGGCGTGCTGCCGGTTCCGGCCGCGGTCGACCCGCGCCCACCCACGACCGAATTCGGCACCGCGCAGCGTATTGCGCGCATCTATGCCCCGACGGACGGCAATGAGGACGATCCCGCCCGCTTCGAGCTCGGCCCGACCAGCTACGAAGAGCGGCGCAACGCCTACCCCGCCCTGGGCACGCCGGTTCGTCCCACCAGCGGCTACCAGCTCGGCGACGGCATTCGGCTGAAGCTCGGCCCGGCCGCGGTGACCGCGGGCGAGCCTGCCGGGGAACTCGCTTCCGGTCAGTAGGACGCTCCCACGCGCCTTCCACGGCACGCTTCGCGGCTCCGCGGGTTCGTTCCCGCCGGGGCCGACCCGCGTGTCGATGCAGCGGAACGGCGGCGCGATAGCTGGGTACCTGCGGTACAATTGCCCGCGATTGTGATGCACAGGTCGGGGGCCGGGCGCGCCCGCTGGTGCGTCCGTCAGTCGCGGGCAACGCCGTGCCGCGCCCGGCTCGCCACAAGAGCAGCCACCGATCCTGTCCCCACGCGCGACGAGGCGCCCGCCGGGCGGCTCGTCGATCACTATCCCGAGAGGCCGCACCATGGCAACCACGAGACGCACGACCAGGCGGAGCGGAGGCGACGGAGCTTCCGGCTCCTCCCGCAAGAAGGAGAGCAAGGCCACGCTCAGCACCGAGCAAATGCTTGAGCTCTATCGCAAGATGGTGGAAATCCGCCTCTTCGAAGACGCCTGCCAGCGTGCCTTCCGGCAGGGCAAGATCGGTGGCTACCTCCACCTCTACATTGGCCAGGAGGCCGTCGCCACCGGATTTCTCCACGAACACCAAAAGGGTGACCGGGTCATCACCGCCTACCGCGACCACGCCCACGCCCTTCTGCTCGGCTCCACGCCGCGCGAGATCATGGCCGAGCTCTACGGCAAGGGCACAGGGCTGGTCAAGGGCAAGGGCGGGTCGATGCACCTGTTCGATGTCAAGAACGACTTCTACGGCGGCTACGGCATCGTCGGCGGCCACATCCCCCTCGGGGTCGGCATGGCCTACGCCTCCGCCTACGAGAAGGACGGCAGCATCGTCCAGCTCTACCTCGGTGACGGCGCGATCAACAACGGCGCTTTCCACGAGGCGGCCAACCTCTCCGGGCTCTGGGGCAAGGATGGCATGAACCCCTGCCTGTTCGTGCTGGAAAACAACCAGTATGGCATGGGCACCAGCGTCGAGCGCGCCACCGCCAACACCGACCTCGGTTCCAAGTTCGATGCCTACGGCATCGAGCACGAGAAGGTTGACGGCATGGATGTCGTCGCCGTGATCGAGGCTGCCCGCAAGGCCGTCGATCGGGTGCGCGAGTCCGGCAAGCCATTCGCGATCGAGGCGCTCACCTACCGCATCGTCCCCCACGGCGCCGCCGACTTCCTCGAGCGGTACCGCACCAAGGAAGAGGTCAAGAAGTGGCGCGAGCGCGACCCGATCGGCCTGCTCGAAAAGCGGCTCGAAGACGCGGGCGTGGATGAAGAGCAGTTGCAGAAGATTCGCGACGAGAACAAGGAGATCGTGGCGGACGCGGTGAAGTTCGCCGAGGAGAGCCCGGATCCGGACCTCGCCGAGCTGACCACCGATGTGTATGCGTCCGACGTCCACGTCGCCGACGCGGGGTAGCCGCTCACCGGCTGAGAAAGGGATAGGCGAATGCCAGTCAAGACCTATCGCGACGCCCTCCGGGCGGCGATGGCTGAGGAGATGGAGCGCGACGAATCGGTCGTACTCCTGGGCGAGGACATCGGCGTCTACGGTGGCACCCACCTCGTCACCAATGGGCTGATCGACCAGTTCGGCCCGCAACGCGTGATCGACACGCCGATTTCCGAGAACGGCTTCACCGGCGCCGCGATCGGCATGGCGATGGCCGGGATGCGGCCGATCGTCGAGATGATGACCTGGAACTTTTCGTTCCAGGCCGCCGACCAGATCATCCAGAACGCCGCCAAGATTCGCTACTTCTCGGGCGGCCAGGTCAATGTGCCGCTCGTGATTCGCGGCCCGAACGGCGGTGGCGTCCAGCTCTCGTCGCAGCACACCCACAGCCTCGAAGGATTCTACGGCCACTTCCCCGGCCTCAAGGTCGTCTCCCCGGTGACCCCCGAGGACGTCAAGGGCATGATGCTCGAGGCGATCCGCGACCCGGACCCGGTGATCTTCCTCGAAGCCGGCGCGCTGTACGGCACCAAGGGTGAGGTTCCCGACGGCGATTACACCGTCGAGTTCGGCAAGGCGCGCATCGCCCGCGAGGGCTCCGATGTCACCCTGATCGCCTACGGCCGGCAAGTGAACATGCTGCTGAATGTCGCGAACGATCTCGAGAAGGAAGGCCTGAGCGCCGAGGTGATCGACCTGCGCTCGATCCGCCCGTTCGACGTCGAGACGATCGTCGCGTCTGTGAAGAAGACGAACAGGGCCGTCGTCGTGCAGGAGCAATGGCGCTGGTTCAGCGTCGCCAGCGAGGTCGTCGCCCTGATCCAGGAGGAAGCGTTCGACTACCTCGACGCGCCGGTCGAGCGCGTCAGCGGCGCGGAGGTTCCGGCTCCGTACGCCCGCAACCTCGAGATCGCCGCGTTCCCGAGCGAAGCCCAGATTCTTGATGCCGTACGGCGGGTGCTGTACCAGGAGAGCAAGTGATGGCCGAAGTGATCATGCCCAAGATGGGCGACGCCATGGAGGAGGGCACCCTCCTCAAGTGGCTCGTGAATCCCGGCGACGAGGTCGCCGAGGGGGATCCCATCGCGGAGATCGAGACCGACAAGGTCACGCTCGAGATTGAGGCGGGCGAGGACGGCTACCTGACCAACACGCTGGTCGAGGAGGGCGCGACGGTGCCGATCGGCACGGCGGTCGCCACGATTGGCTCGCAGGATGAGGTTGGCAAGGCGCCGGAGAGCGCTGCGTCCGCCGCCCCTGCGGAAGCTCCGGCCGAGGAAGCTGCACCCGCCGATGAGGAGCCGGAAGAAGCTCCGGCCGAGGAGGCCGCGCCAGAGCCCGCCGACGCGCAGGCGCAACCGGCGCCACAGCCAGTCGAGCGCGCAGAGGGTGAGCGCCTGCGGGCATCGCCGCTCGTCAAGCGTCTCGCCGCCGAGCACGACATTGACCTCACCCAGGTCGCCGGCTCCGGTCCGGGCGGCCGCATCGTCAAGGCCGACATCGCCGATTACGTCTCCGGCAAGAAGGAAGCGCCACGCGCAGCTGCCGCGGCACCGGCGGCAACTTCGACGGAAGCCGCTCGCCCTGCGTCCACCCCGGCCGAGGCCCCCGAGGGCGCGACGCTGGTCGAGATGTCGCGCATGAAGCAGCGCACCGGCGAGCGCATGGCCGAGTCGAAGCGGGATATCCCGCACTACTACGTCAGTGCCTCGATCGACATGAGCGCGGCAATGCAGTTCCGCGAGCAGATCAACTCGACGCTCGAGGAGGGCGGCACCCGCGTCTCGGTCAACGACATGGTGGTCAAGGCGGCAGCACTCGCGCTGGCCGACCACCCCAACCTCAACACTGCTTATGTCAATGGCCAGCTTTATCAGCAGGCGAGCATCGACATCAACATCGCGATCGCCATCGATGGCGGCCTGATCGCCCCGTTCATCCCGAACGCCGACCAGAAGAGCCTCGGCGCGATTTCGCGGATGGCGAAGGACCTCGGCCGGCGGGCGCGCGAGGGCGGCCTCACCCCCGACGAGTACCAGGGCGGAACCTTCACGATCAGCAACCTCGGCATGTTCGATGTCGATGAGTTCATCGCGGTGATCAACCCGCCCCAGGCGGCGATCCTCGCGGTGGCCTCGGTCAAGGACGTCGCCGTCGTCAAGGACGGCAAGCTCGTGCCGGGCAAGACGATGACGGTAACGCTGTCGGCTGACCACCGGGCGCTCGACGGCGCCGAGGTTGCAGTCTTCCTGCAGTCGTTCCGCCGCTACCTCGAAAACCCGATGCTGCTGGCGCTCTCCTGAGTGTCTCGAATGCAGGCACGGTGAAAACGCCGGCGGGGCCAGAGCGCCTCGCCGGCGTTTTCCATGCGACGAAGGTCAGGATAGTGAAATGTCGGGCTTTGAGTGGTTTCTGGCAATTGTGGTGGTGATCCTGATCCCATTGGTCATTGCCGTGGTCGTGACGCTTTGGACGCTGGAGATGGCGCGACGACGCAACCCGCGGAATCGGCCCGGAGGCAAAGTGTCAGGCACCAAGCGGAAGGCCGTGCGCGAGCCGAGCGATGTGGCGGAAGGGGACGACCGGACCCGGCACGACGCAGGCGAAACGCCCGAGCCACCGGAACGAGCGTGACGCGGGCGGCACGGTGCCGCTAGACTTGATCGGATTCGTTGGGGACCGGCCGGGCCGGTCCGACTCAGGAGACACGTCAACGTGGCAACAGAACGCACACTGGTCATTATCAAGCCGGACGCCGTCCAGCGCGGGCTCATTGGCGAGATTACCGCTCGGTTCGAGCGACGCGGCCTCAAGATCGCGGCGATGCGACTGGAGACCGTTTCACGTGAAACGGCTGAGCGGCACTATGGCGAGCACGAGGGCAAGCCGTTCTACGAGGGCTTGGTTGACTACATCACCTCATCGCCGTCGGTGCTAATGGTGCTGGAAGGTCCGGACGCGATCGCAATCACCCGCACGACGATGGGCGCGACCAAGCCGGCCGAGGCAACTCCAGGCACGATTCGCGCCGACTTCGGCGTGATGATCGGCCGCAACCTCGTCCACGGCTCTGACAGCCCGGAAAGTGCCGAGCGCGAAATCGGCATCTTCTTCGGCGATGGTGGCGTGATCGATTACGAGCGCGCCATCGACGCGTGGGTGCTCGAGTAACACAGAGCCTTCAGCCAGCAACGAAGCCGTACGAGAGCGGGGGTGTTTCACGTGAAACACCCCCGCTCTGTCATCACTCCGGCCAGCCATCACGCACCAGTATCCGGCTCTGGCCGAGTCGAACCTCTTTCGGTGCCGCCAGACTGCCGCGAAACTCATCCACCCGGTTGGCACTGACCAGCCGATCGTGGAGCGAGAGGAGCGGGTTCCCGCTCTCGATCGAGACAAGCTCGCGCAGCACCTGCCCCCATGACCCCCAGGCGATTCGAGCGTTCCGGCTGCCGCCACAATCAGCCAGGTACCGACCAAGCACGAACGGCAGGACGCGCTGCACCCGAAACCGCTTCGCCGTGCCGCGATCCATCCGGTTCAGGACCTCGTCGCCACCGTTCCGGTTGATCCAATCGAGAATCGCGGATACCTGACGTCCCGCGCGAGTGAGATTCTCCCGTTGACGCTCGAGCTCGCCGACCGTCCGGGCGAGCGGATCCTGCGACTTCAGCTCGAACACCGCCAGCGTGCCCGTTTTCCGGTCGAAGATCGCCGCGTCGATATCGGTCCGGTTGCGGCGATCGTCCCGCCGAAGCACGATTCGGTCTACGCTGACCACGTACCGCAGATTCGCGAAGAGGGTGTACAGATCGGTTCGGAAAGCAATTTCGCGCTGGTGCGCGTCATTGTGATACCGCTCCGGGTCTCGCCGGCGAAGCTCTCGGGTGAGGAACAACCCCGGCTCGGTCCGGAGTCCCCGGCCGCAATGAGCGAGTGTGTCGCCCGCGACTCGCACCAGGGGCGCGATCGGAGCGCCAGGCAGCGCCGCATGCCACTCTGCGTTGTCACCGTCCATCGTCAGCACGGAGATGATTGGCCCAACGACATCAACCGGGATCCCGGCCGATTCGGCGATCGTTCGGGTCAACTCCCGCTCGCCGAGCAGCACCGTACCGCCATCCGCACGCCCCGGTACCGCAAGGTGATCATGCAGCGCCGCCAGCACCGCGCAACACGCCGACACGGGCACGTCCGCGATCATTGCGTTGGTCGGGTAGGGGAGTTGCAAAGCCAGGTTCGCGACCAGGTTGCGTGCCCCTGGCACTCGCTCGCGGTCTGCGTGCATATCGCGGGCAAGGAAACCCGCCCACTCAG
>CBFGRG010000019.1:0-15221 GCA_965651105.1 uncultured bacterium
CCGGAACAGCGCGGCGGTGCGGGGTGGCATGGCGAGCGTTCGGCGAGCGGCGTCGATCGATGGCGCTCGGCCCTCGCCGCCAGAGCGGGCCTCGTCAGTCGACAGGAGGAGCTCCCAGCGAGCATCGGGACCACCCTCGACGCGCTCCAGCCAGTCAGACGGCATCTCGACCGCCTGGCCGAAGTTGGCGACCAGCACCCGATGCTCGGCCCCGTTCCAGCGATGGATGACGACAACCTCGGCCGACGCCGCGAAGGCGTCCGTTTGCCGGCGGTCGTTGACCGACAGGACGGGATCGTCGCGGCGCAGGCGGAGCAGCTCACGGTAGAGCGCCAGCGTGCCGGCATGGGTCTCCGTCTCCGACCAGTCGAGCTTCGAGGCGAGGAAGGTGCTTTCCGCCTGCGGATCGGGGATCGTCTCGCGCATGCGCGCGTGATCGAACGCCTTGAATCCGGCGAACTCCCTGCGTCGTCCCTCGGTGACCAGCTTCCCGAGCTCTTCGGGGTGATCGGTGAAGAAGAGGAACGGCGTGGAGGCGGCGAACTCCTGCCCCATGAAGAGCAGCGGCGTTTCCGGGGCGGCCAGCAGCAGTGCAGATGCGACCCGGTAACGATCGAGATTGATCTCATGGTGGAGACGGTCACCGAAGGGCCGGTTCCCGACCTGATCGTGGTTCTGGATGCAGACGACGAAGGCCGAGGCGGGATCGGACTCGTCCGGACGCCGGTGGCCCTCGTCGATCATCTCGAAGCCACGGTTGACCGTCAGGGCGATGTCCTCGGTCGTGCCCTCGTAGTGCGCGTAGTAGCTCTCATGCGCGTTCGTCAGCAGCACCCGCACCTCGTGATGAAAATCGTCGGCCCAGACGCCGTCGAGGCCCTCGCCGCCGCGCTCGACTGGCCGGGCGCGCCCAATGTCGTGCCGCTCGTCCTCGGCGAAGACGACGATCGACCGGTCGCCGGCGACCTCGCGCGCCCTGGCAGTTAGCTCCTGCACGATGTGCGTATCGCTGTCGTCGATGATGGCGTGGGTGGCGTCGAGGCGGAGACCGTCGATGTGGTATTCGGCGATCCAGTGGCAGGCGTTGTCGATCGCCAATTGCCGCACCCACTCGCTCCCCTCGCCGTCCCAGTTCAGGCCGGCGCCCCACGGCGTCTGGTGGCGCTCCGTGAAGTAGTCGCTCGAGTATGCCGAGAGGTAAGCGCCCTCGGGGCCAAGGTGGTTGTAGACGACGTCGAGGATTACACCGAGCCCATGCCGATGGGCGGCGTCGACGAGATGACGAAAGTCGTCCGGTCGACCGTAGTTGTGGTTCGGGGCGAAAAGGTCGACACCGTCATAGCCCCAGTTGCGCGAGCCGGGCGTCTGCGCGACCGGCATGACCTCGATCGCGTTGACGCCAAGGTCGCGGAGGTAGGGCAGCCGCTCCTCCAGCGCGGCGAAGGTGCCTTCCGGCGTCATCGCACCGACGTGGAGCTCGTAGATCATGAGCCCGTCCGGCGAGAGTCCCGGCCAGTCAGAATCGCCCCACTCGAACGACGCCGGGTCGATGACCTCGGAGGGACCATGAACTCCCTCCGGCTGGAAACGCGAGTACGGGTCGGGGTAGGTCTGCTCACCATTGAGCCGGAACCGATAGCGGTCGCCAGCGACCGCGAAATCGAGTGTCGTTGAGAAGCGACCGTCACCGGCAGGCTCCATGGGGTGCCAGGTCGTCTCGACATCCCGGATCAGCTCGACATCGACGTAGCTGGCGTTCGTCGACCAGACGTCGAAGCGACAGCCATCGCCGGTCAGGTTGGCGCCGGATCGCATCTTCCAGGGGAATTTGGTCATGGTTACCTCTCGAAACAACCTCTGGACCGCTCTTGTGGCAGCCCTGAGGCACGACCGCCACAAGGGCGGCCCAGATGCGTCCTTCAGACGCTGGTACGTGTCAATCGTTCGTGGCGAGCAGCACCCGCACCGGCAGGCCTTCGGCGGCCGCCTCGAATGCAATCGTGCCGTTCTCGTCTCGTTGGACGATCCCGTCATCGAGTGCGTCCCGCCAGGCGAGGCCACGGAATCGCTCGGGCAACGTCACCACGACGCCGGCCAGGCCCTCGGCGCCGCTGCCGACGATCGTCAGCAGTGCATCTCCGTCATGAGCGCGGATGTACGCGACGGCACTCCCCTTCTCTACCGGCACGGCGACGTAATCGCCCGCGGCGAAGAGCTCGGGGTGCTCGGCGCGGAGCCGGAGCAAGGACCGCGTCACCATCACCTTCACCGCGCCATCCCGGCGGTGCTCCCACGCCTCGGCGATCGAGCCGTGCCGCTCGGCAAGCGCCTCGATCGCGTCGAAATCGACCGGGCGGCGGTTGTCGGGATCGACCAGGCTGTCATCCCAACGCTCGGTGCCCTGGTAGACGTCGGGCACGCCGGGGCTGGTCAACTTCAGCACATGCGCCCCGAGCGCGTGCTGCAGGCCCGGCGTCAGCACCGTGTCGATATAGGCCTCGGCGTCATCGAGGAAGCGCCCTGATCGCCGCAGGTTGAACAGCCCGCCGATGAACGCTCGCAACGCCTCCTCGTAGGTATCGTCCGGGTTGGTCCAGTTTGAGAACCGACCCGCCTCGCGCAGCACCTTGATCATGTACTCCTGCAACCGCTCACTGTAGGCGGCGCGGTCGGTGTTACGGATGCCCTCAAGGGGCCAGGTGCCAACGAGCGTCTGATACACCACGTACTCGTCGGCCCGGTGCGGCGCGAGCGCGCCGTCGATCGTTCGCTTGAGCTTGCGATTGAGCCGCGACCAGCGGTTGATCGCCGCCCGCCACGCTGGCGGGTTGTGGCTGAGTGCGCTGATACGGGCGCGGACGTCCTCGCTGCGCTTGGTGTCGTGCGTCGACGAGTTGACCATCGCCTGCGGCCAGCGGCGCAATCGCTGACGGTTCTGCCGGTGGAACTCCTCGACCGGGATACCGAAGCGGCTTGGGTCGCCGCCGACCTCGTTGAGCGAGACGAGACGGTTGTGCCGGTAGAACGCGGTATCCTCCAGCCCCTTGGCCATCACCGGACCGGACAGCTGCTGGAACTTCATCGCGAAGTAGCAGCGCCGGCTGAACCGGGCGACGGCGCCTGGCTCCTCGCTGGTGTGCAGCAGCAGGACATCCTGCAGAAAATCGAACAGCGACGGATCGAGTCCCGGGTTGCGCCGCCGCGCCTGCGCCACCGCTTCCTCGATGTACCGCCGGTCACGCTCCTCGACGCCCTCGGCCTCGCAGGTCGTGTAGGTACGATAGATCGGGAAGCAGGCCATCACTTCTTCCAAAACGGCGCGGAGGTTGTTGACGGTGAAATCCCGGTAGCGGCGATCCCCCTCTGCGATCCGGTTGAGCGCGGTGGCAAGCACCATCACCTCGCTCTGGAACGCCTCATCCATCATCTGGTGCTTCATCCGGTAGACGAGCTCGGGGAAGCGAATCTGGTCACCGGTGAAGCGGCTGAAGATGCGGTCGAACGCCTGCCGGGCCGAGGTATCCACGAACACCGCAGTTGCTGCGAAGGCGAAGTCGTAGCCGACGGTGCCGGCGATGGCCCACTCGTCCGGCAGTGCCTCGCCATGCTCGAGGATCTTCTCGGCCAGCACGTAGAGCGGCCACCGTTGCCGTTCGGCAGCGCCGTCGAGCATCAACGCGCGCGCTTCGGCCCGGACGGCCTCCAGCATCTCGGCGTGCTCCTCCTCGTGGACCGCCCCCGGAGCTATGCCCTGCCCGGCAAGCGCGCAGGCGGCGATCGCCTCCGCCTGGAGGTCATGGAAGTAGCCCCGCGGGTCCCAGAGCCCGTCCGGATGATCGATGCGTACAGCATCGACCGCGCCGGAAGCGATCAGTTCGATCAGGAGCCGGTGGGTCGCGCGGAAGACGAGCGGCTCCTCCTGCCGGATCGCGGCGAGGGTGTTGATCGCGAAGAAGCGCCGGTAATTGATCTCCTCACCGGCCACACGCCAGAAGGCGACGCGCCACGGCTGCAACGCCAGAAGTCCGTCGAGCCGGTCGAACGATCGCGGGTCACCCACGTCGCCATTGACCGCCGCCAGCTCGGTATCCAGCGACTCCCGGATCGGCGCGGACCGGTCGATCAACTCGGCCAGTCTGCGCTTGGCGACGAGCTGCTCGCGGTAGCGCGCGTCGAGCGCGCCCGGATCGGTTCCTTCGGCCAACTGGGGCAGTCGTTCGAGCGCGTTGATGACGCTCTCCAGCTCCAGCAGGTCGAGGTCACCGGCAGCGAGCTCTGCGGCGAGCCGCTCCAGCACCGGCCGGAGCAGGAGCGGATAGGTGGCCGGCGCGAGCGGCAGGGGCGTTTCCCAGTACCAGACGGTGAAGGCGCCGGCGTCGTATCGCAGCTGCAGCTCGCCTCGCTCCAGTACGACGCCGTACTGCTCACCGAGCACCGGCAACAGCACCTTGTTGCGCAACTCCTCCGTGAGCGGGGTCCAGTCGATGTCGAAATAGCTCTCGTAGGGCGATGCCGGCCCGTGCTCCAGCACATCCTGCCACCAGGCGTTGGCGCCGTTCTCGATGCCCATGTGGTTGGGCACGAAATCGACCATGATTTTCATGTCGTGGCTGTGCACAACCTCGACGAGGCGGTCGAATCCCTCGCGGCCGCCCAGCTCGGGATTGATCTCGCCGAAGTCGACGACGTCGTAGCCGTGCATCGATCCGGGCGCAGCCCGGAAGATTGGCGAGCAATAGAGATGACTCACGCCGAGCCGCGCCAGCCAGGGCACGATTCGGGCGGCGTCATCGAAGGTGAAGGCGTGGTTGAGCTGCACGCGATACGTCGCGCGCGGAGGTGCGCCGGCGGCCATGGCGTCGGCAGTTCGCCTCGCCAGTTCCGCCGGCGCGGCGGTGGTATCAGTCACGAATCGGTCCTCACATCCGGGTGGATCCTGCGGGCGCAGCCGGGCATATTGTCCTCAACACCAGGTTCGTGCCGGCTCACGAAGGAGATCCGACACGGGTAACGCTACGCAAGATCGAAGCCGGGGCAGGGACCGCCAGGCGCCTGGGTCAGGTGCGCTGGAAGAGCCGGTCCTCCGCCGCAAGCTGTTCGTCGACCCATGCGCGGGTGCCCTCGAGCGCCTCGCGCTGGATCGCGCGTGTCCGCTCCACCTGTGTCGGTGAGGTGCCGCCGATGCTGTCGCGGCCCGACAGGCTTGTCCAGGCGTCGACCGGCGGCTTCGCCTCGGCGAAGACAGGATGGATCGCGGCCCATTCCTCATCGGTCAGGTCGGCGAAGGTCTTGCCATCGGCGATACATTTCGCCACCAGCGCGCCGATCACGTGGTGCGCCTCCCGGAACGGGACGCCGTGCTTCGCGAGCAGGTCGGCGGCGTCTGTCGCGAGGGTGAAGTCGGCAACGGCAGCCGCAGCCATCGTCTCCTCGCGGAAGGTGGCGCTGCGGATCATCGGCGGGAAGACCTCGAGCGTCGCCAGCACGGTGTCGACGCTGTCGAACAGCGGCTCCTTGTCCTCCTGCAGGTCCTTGTTGAACGCCAGCGGCAGCCCCTTGGTGATCGTCAGCAGCGCCATCAGGTTTCCGTAGAGGCGGCCGCTCTTGCCGCGACCAAGCTCGGCGATGTCGGCGTTCTTCTTCTGCGGCATGATCGAGCTGCCGGTCGAGAACCGGTCGGCCAGCTCCATGAAACGGAACTCGCCCGACGTCCAGAGGATGATCTCCTCCGAAAGCCGGGAGACGTGCATGCCGATCACGGCGCAGGCCGACAGCGTGTCGATGATGAAGTCGCGGTCGGAGACGGCATCGAGGCTGTTGCGACTGACATCGGCGAAACCGAGGTCGGCGGCGACCGAGTCGCGATCGATCGGGTAGGTCGTGCCGGCGAGCGCGGCCGAGCCGAGCGCGAGCACGTTTGTCCGTTCCCACGCCTGCCGGATACGCTCGATGTCGCGCTGGAACATTGCCACGTAGGCCTGCATGTGGTGGGCAACAAGCACCGGCTGGGCGCGCTGGAGGTGGGTGTAGCCGGGCATGATCGCCCTGGGATAGCGCTCGGCCAGCTCCAGCAGGGCATCGCACATGTCATCGAGTCCGGCGACGATCTCGACCAGCCGGCGTCGGGTCCAGAAGCGGACGTCGTTGATCACCTGGTCGTTGCGGCTGCGACCGGTGTGGAGCTTGCCGGCGGTCGCGCCGATCAGCTCGCGCAGGCGCCGCTCGACGCCGGTGTGGACGTCCTCATCGGCGATGGTGAGCGCAAAGTCGCCCGAGTCGACCTCGCCGAGGATCTGCCACAGCCCCCGCTCGATGGCGTCGGCGTCATCCGCCGGGATGATCTCCTGCCGACCGAGCATGCGGACGTGGGCGATCGAGCCGCGGATATCCTCGCGCACCAGACGGATGTCGAACCCGACCGAGGCGTTGTACGCCTCCAGCCGCGCGTCGGGGACATCGGCGAACCGCCCGCCCCACGCCTTCCCGGTACCCGCCGTCGCCTGCTCGTCACTCATCTGCCCTGTGCTCCTGCCGTAGGGATCGAATTTCGCCAGTCGGCAGCATACCACTCGGATATCCGGCATCACCGTCCCCCATAGCGGCGACCTGGCGGCGCATCGTTCTCCACGGGAGGCACTTTCGAAGCCGCCAATGTCGTCCTTCCTCGGTAGTCACCCGCAGAAGGGCGACATTGCCCGCGACGAACCGTGATGTGGCCGAATGGTGGATGCGCGGGCAAGTCGCCGCTACAGTCGCAAGCATCTCGAACCAGCATGTCGTGCCTGTATGTCACGATAGTGTACGTACGGTATACTCAGCGAACGTTCGAGGAGGATGCCATGACCCACGCACGACCTACCGCCCGAATCGACGTCCGGAGACATACGCCATGAAGATGACACCCTGGCTGCGACGCCTGCTGCCGGCCGTCATCGCACTGATGCTCATTGCGCCGGTGACGTCCGCACAGTCGATCGAACCGATCGAACAGGCCGCCGACTTCATGAGCGTGGTCGGCACCGACCGGCTCAACCTCCGCGACTGCCCGGAAACCGCCTGTGACACGCTCGCAACCCTGCCACTCGGCGCCGAGCTCCGTATCACCGGCCAGGCCGTCGGCGGCTTCGTGCCGGCCGAGTGGCAGGGGACCTCCGGTTGGGCCTACCGTACCTTCCTCGCGCCCGAAGCGCAGGTCGATCTGATCCGCCAGGGCGTGCCGGGCTGCAACCGCGTCGCGATCATTTTCAACGCTGGCATCGGCGAGCGGCCGTCCGAGTCGATTCTCGACACACTCGTTTCGACCCAGCAGCCGGCGACGCTGTTCGCGATGGGCTGGTGGGCGGAGACCTATCCGGACTACCTCCAGCGCATGGCGAGCGAGGCGAACGTCGCCATCGGCACACACGGTCACACGCAAACGATGCTGACCGGCGCGACCGACAGCGAGATCGTGGCAGAGGTGCACAACAGCGCCGGCTCGATCGAGCGCGTGCTGGGCTACCCGCCCGAACGCTACTACACCCCCTACGCGACCGATTCCGACGCGCGCGTGCAGCGAGTGATCGCCGCGGAAGGCTACCTGCCCGTCGGGTGGACCGTCGCCGGGGCCGACTACCATGACGATGACACCGCCCAGGGTGTGTACGAGCGCGTGATGAATGGCGCGACAGACGGCGCGATCATCGAGCTGCATCTCGACGGCCCGGCGACGGAACAGTCGACCGCGGAGGCGCTGCCGTGGATCATTTCCAACCTCGAGGCCGAGGGATACGAGCTGGTGACGGTGCCGGAAATCCTGCTTCCGTGCGATTAACAGAGTGAACGGACACTCCCGGAATGTGATACATTTGTTCTACCCCTGATCCGGGAGGAGGCTGACCGTGGCGCTGACCGCCGCACAACCGACCACCTTGCGCGCGCTCGTGCAGCGAATCGGCCGCCAGCTCGCCGACGACCAGCTCGTCGTCACCGACATGTCACGGGCTGGCTCGCTGGAGCTGGACCCGACGTTGCAGCAGTCGAACGGCGATGGCGGCCTGGCGCCGCGCGAGATTCGCCGGCTGGAGGGTCCAATCCGGGCCCGCGACGTCGAGCGCCACACGGGCATCTCCCCGATTCGCTATTTCCTCGACGGCTCGCAGAAAACGCTACCGGTGTGGCGGGTCGGCACGATCCCGATCGTCGCATCCGTGACCGCTGCGGGCATCCTCGAGCGGACGGCACCCGGCGAGGTTGGCCTCGTGCCGACCGCGGTCGTCGATCGCGTGACGTGGGTGATGCCGATCCACTCCGGCAACCCAACGCTCGACCGGATCGTGGGGCTGCTTGAGCGGCACGGCGCGACCGTGATCGACCCGCTCGCCCTGGTGCATCGGGACGATCCGTCGAGCTATCACCACCAGCTCGGCTTCTACACGCACCTGCTGGAGCGATCTTTCGACGCCGCCAAGAGCCATCGCGAACAGATCGAGCTGGACCTCCTTCGCCTCTGGCAGCAGAACGTGCTGCCTGGCGATCCGGACGGCTGGATCGTCGCAGATGGCAGGTTGCGCAGCGAGATCCGAAACGCGATCGGACTGGTCAAGGACGTTCAGGCCCAGCACCTGACCGGCGAGGAGGCGATCGCGCTCTACGACCTGCCAGCAGGCTGCCGGACAGGAGCCTACGCGCTGGTCGAGGACGGCCATCGCGAGCAGTGGGACCGCGCGATGTGGTACCTGCGGATGCAGAACGCCATCGGCCAGGACGCCCGCCACGGGCTGATCCGCCTGGAAACGGCGATGACCGAGGCCGACGCCGGCCTCGCCGACCTGATCTCGTCGTGGATCCTCGCCGAGCGTGCACCGCGCCCATCGTCCGATGCCCGCTGGGCGACGCTGCTCTACCCGATCCACCTGCTCGAACGCATGCTCAAGCGCCGAATCCAGACCATCACCGCGGGATGGCCCGCCTGACCCCGGAGGCAGACCATGGAAGACATCAATTTCGGCACGACTGTCCTGAACGGCCAGCATGAGACCACCACGCTGCCGTGGGAGCGCGAGCTCTTCGCGACGTTCGTCGATCGTCACACCGGCGAGATCGGCCGCGTCGTCAGCAGCGAGCGCGAGCCATCGGGCTCGCACGTTTTCTACTTCTGGGCTGGCGACGACGCGCTCACACTCGACGTCGGGCACATCGTGGTCGGATTCTCCGAGGAGGCGGCGGTCGTCGCGGTGGTCGACGCGGCGCGGCGCTATTCCGACATGCAGTCCTTCCTGGACGACTACTTCGACCGCCATATCGAGCTCGGCATCGCCGACGAGGCGGTGACGAAGCGGCCGGAGATCCTGGTTTTCGAGGCGAAGGTGCTGGCGACGAGGCACCTCCGCGACGACGTCGTCTCCAAGCGTCCCGTGATCAACGGGCCGGTCTACTTCGCGACCCAGGCGGCGATCGAGTACGCGCTCGGCGTGCAGAACTACTCGGGCCATCCGATTCCGGCGCTGATGCACACCAACGGCAACTACGAGCGCGACGAGGTGACTGGCGAGATCGTGCCGGACGAGCACGGCCGGCCGCGCTTCCAGCGGACGCCGATCTTCCTCGATGCCGACTACCTGCTCGGACCCGAAGCGGGCCACGCCAACTGGACCGGCCAGTCGGGCCTGGCGACGAAGACGAGCCACGCGCTCTTCCTGATCAGCTCGGCGTTCCAGACGCTGCACAGGAAGGGCGAGACGGTCGCGGCGCTGATGTTCAACGTCAAGGGTCCGGACCTGCTCTGGCTCGACAAGCCAGCGCAACCGGCCGCCGAGCATGAAGACGCCTACCAGACGGTCAATAGCCCGGGGCTCGGCAAGGACGACCTCGACGCCTACGAGGCGCTCGGGCTGGAGCCGAAGGCATTCGACAACGTGCGCATCTTCTCGCCGTTCAAGCCGGGGGCCGAGCCGCCGAGTCGCACCGGGTACGTCGATCTCGACGGATTCGCCGACTACAGCAAGCTCAACACCGAGCGCAACGCGCCGGGTGAGACCGATTGCGTCTACCCGATCCTGTGGTCGCTCGACACCGCGCTCTACTACCCCCACAAGGTGTTCAGCTACGGCGATCTCGACGACAAGCTGATGGGTTTCATCTACGAGCTGCGCGAGCGTGGCGTCGACTCGGTCGATGAGCTGGAGAAGCTCTTCAAGAAGATCGATGCCCATTTCGCCGATGGCGAAGCTGGTGACTACTGGGAGGGGCACCACAAGGCGACGATCCGCAAGGCACAGAACCGCTTCAAGGGCATGCAGGACAAGCTCGGCGGGCTGCTGGCGCACGGCAAGGTCAAATCGAAAACGATCCCGACGGCCGACTCTCCCTTCGTCGACCAGGAGCTGCGGGTGATCGACATCTCGCAGGCGAACTCCACCGCTGGCGAGCTGCTGGTGACCTCGATCATCAACGCGGTCTGGAAGATGGCGGAGAAGTCAGAGCTCGGCGTGACCAAGCTGATCGTCTTCGTCGACGAGCTCAACAAGTACGCGCCGGCCGGCGGCGAGGGCGGCCTGCGCGACACACTGGTCGACATCGCCGCGCGCGGTCGCCACCTCAACGTCGTCCTCTTCGGCGCGCAGCAGTTCCGCTCCCGAGTCGACGGCGAGATTCTCGGCAACTGCGGCACCTCGCTCTATGGCCGCGTCGGCGACGAGGAAATCATCAACGCCGCCTACCGATCGATCTCGGAAACGTCGAAGTCGGAGCTGCTGGGGCTGCCGAAAGGCCGCCTGCTGATCCGCCACGCGCACTTCCGCGAGCCGCTGTTCGGCACCTTCCCGATGCCACCGACAATTCGCGGTATCGACGGCCAGCGCGTTTTCGCCGGTGAGGAAAGCGGCGCGCGGGGCAAGCCGGCCGAGCTGCTCCATGCCCTGCTCCAGTCACTGATGGGCGATTTCGGACCGGGCAAGGCGGAGGTCGCGACGCAGTGCGACGGACTCGACGATGGCGCGATCGACGCCGTGCTGTTGAAGGTGCGACGGGAGTACTCCGGCGGCAACCATCGCGGCAATGCGTGGAAGCAAACCGTGAAATACCTGAACATGGCCCGATATCAGGCGAATAATCGATGACTCGACCGCTTCGCATCGCGCACATCAGCGACACGCACCTGGGTTACCGGGCGCTGCCGAACCAGGATCCGCTCACCGGGCGCAACCAGCGCGCGGTCGATGTCGAAAACGCGTTCGCCGCGGCTGTGGACGACATCCTCCGGCTGGAGCCGGACCTTGTCCTCCACGCCGGCGACGTTTTCCACCAGAGCCGGCCAAACTGGCACGCTGTCCGCCACTTCGTGATGCAGATGCGGAGGATCGAAGACGCCGGCATCCCAACGGTCGTGATCGCCGGCAACCACGACACGCCGCGCTACCGGGCGGGCGGGTCGGTCTTCAGCGTGCTTGATGTGGCGCTGCCCAAGATTCACATTAGCGCAGGGTACGAGGAAGAGGAATTCGTCTTCGACGACCTCGGTCTTCGCGTGCAGACGCTGCCTCACGGCGCGCTGACAAATCCCGACGACCCGGTTGTCTTCGCCAAGCCGGGTGTGCGGAACATCCTGCTGACGCATGGCATGGCCGCCGGCGTGCTCGCGCCGGGCAAGATCACCGAGCCCGGCGAGCAGGAGCTCGACAACGAGCTGTTCGAATCCAATTGGGACTACATCGCGCTCGGACACTATCACATCTCGATGCCGCCCTTCGCCGGCGCGCGCTACGCCGGCTCGACCGAGCGGTTCGGCTGGGGAGATTACGAGGCGAAGCCCGGTTACCTCATCGTCACCATGGATGAAGACGGCACGGTCGCCGAGCCGGAGCACCGGAACATCCGCGCCCGGCCGATGGCGCTGCTGGAACCTGTCTACGGCAACCGGCAGATGCCCGACGCCATCATCGAAGACGTGCTCGGGCAGATCGAGCGGCTCGACGAGCCACTGCAAACGATGGCCCGGGTGCAGGTCCGCGAGATCGACCGGCTCGCCTATCGCGAGGTCGAACGGCGGCTGAAACGCGAGGCGCGAGGCGCGGTCTTCAGTCTTACCGTCTCCCGCTACGCACCCGATCAGGGCGAGGTCGCGCCGGAGCTCGATCCCGCGCTGCGGATGCACGACCTGAAGACGCTTTTCGCCGAGTTCGTCGCCGGCCGCAAGGGCGAGCACTACTCGGACGCGTTCGCGACAGCGTTCCTGGAGCGCGGCACGCAAGCGCTCGACGAGGCGCAGCGCATCGTGGCCGAGTCACAGGCCGAAGGCGGTGGCGCGTGATCATCACGAAGCTGACGCTGGAGAACTACAAGCAATACCGCGGCGAGCACACCTTCCCGATCGCCGAGGAAGCGACAATCGGCGTCGTCGGCGCCAACGGCGTCGGCAAGACGACGATTTTCGAGGCAATCGAGTGGTGCCTCTACAACCCGCGCTCGATCGAGAACAAGACCATCCGCCCGCGCGGCACCGGTGGCGAGGCCCGCGTGGTGGTCGAGCTCACCACCGGCGACGGCGCGCAGGTCTACGAGGTCGAGCGCATTCTCAAGCGCAGCACCACCCAGGCCGCTGTCTACCGCATGAACGAGATGGGCGGCAGCGATCCGGTGGTTCAGGGCACCCGCGACGTCACCGACTACATCTCGACGAAGCTGATCGGACTCGGTCACAGCGCCTTCGTCGCGACCTTCTTCACCCGACAGAAGGAGCTGAGCTTCTTCGGCGAGATGCGACCGACCGAGCGTCGCCGCGAGGTGAGCAAGCTGCTCGGTTACGAAACGATCAAGCAGGCGCAACAGCTGATCGGCGACGAGCGCGCGAAGGTCCGCAGCGAAGCCGATGGCCTGCAGGATCTCTACGAGGCTCGCTCGGGCGATCGCGACTTCCCCGCCGAGATCGCAGCCGCCCGCGAGGAGCTCGCCGCCCAGCGAACGGCGCTCGATGCCGCCACCGAGGCACTGGCCAGGGCCGAGGCGGCAACTGCCGAGCATGACAGGGAGATGACCCGGCTACAGGAGCTGCGCGACCGCCACAACGAGATCGCGGGAGAGCTGCGACACCTCGAGACGCAACTGACGCACGCCCGCGAGCGACAGGCGTCGATCGCCGGTGAGTTGACGGCGCTCGATGGACGCGAGGAGGAACGAGGCAAGCTCTCCGGCATCGCCGCGACAGAGCCTGAGCTGCGCGCGGAGCGAGAGCGCCTCGACGCGGAGCGCGAACGACACGAGCGACGGGAGCGTCTTCGCGGCGAGCTGCGCGGCTGCGGGCAAACGGTCGACAAGGGCATCGCCGACGCCCGCTCCCTCGTCGATCGCGCCCGGCACGCAACGACGGACTCCGGCTGGTCGTGGTCGGAGCTCGATGACCGCCGCCCGATCGACGCGATCGACCGCCTCACGGCGATCGCGCGCGCCAGCGACCTGACCGGGGTTGAGGCCCGACTCAGCCTCTATCTTGCCGCAGTAGCCGAGCAGAAGCGGCTGGATGAGGAGCAGGGAACGCTGCGTCGCTACCAGGCGCGTTTCCAGCAGGTCAGCGACGAGCTTCACGCCATGCTTCAGGGCGAGGACACGGCTGCGCTGCGCAAGAAGGCCGAAGCCAGCCGGGACGCCGCGAAGGCAACCATCGCGGAGGCGCGGTCGAGCATCGCGACGTACACCGAACAGGAAACGCGCGCGCGGAACCTGATCGGCAAGCTCGAGCATCAGCATTTCGACGAATCCTGCCCGACCTGCGGCCGGCCGTTCACGGACGACGAGGCGGCATTCACGATCGAACGCATGCGGGAAACGATCGACCGCTGCCAGGGCGAAATTGCCGCTGCACGCAAGGCGACCGCCGATGCCGAAGCGGAGCTCAAGTCGATCCATCAAACGCTGACGCGATTGCAGGAGCGAGAGGAGCGCGTCATCAAGGGGCGTGCCAGTCTCGCCAGCGGCAAGGAGCATGTCCAGCAACAGCAGGAGAAAGTCGCGGCGCAGGAAGCGGCGGTGCAGAGGGTCCTTGAGCAGATTGGGCTGGCTTCGGCGCCAGGCACCGACGAGATCAGCGAGGTCGAGCGCGCGGTGGCGCACAGCCGGGCCCTGCACGCGACGGTCGAGCCGCTGGCGATGATCCGGCGCGCGATCGTCGACGCGCAGGAGGCGATCTCGCGCCACGAGACGGCGCTGGCGGAGCTGACCGACATCGCCTGGGACCCCGAGCGCTACCGCGAGGTTTCGGCACGGCACAACGCCGCCGTCAACGCCGCCGGCGCGGTGCAGCAGATCGACCGCGAGCTCGCCCGGCGACCGCAGCTCGAGCGTGATCGCGACACCGTGGCGGAGACGATCGCCACATTGACCCGGCAGGTGACCGAGCAAAAATCCGCGCTCGACGCGGTCGGGCACGATCCCACCCGGCTGCAGGAGACCACCACGGCGCTGGCGCAGGCGCGGCAGCACGAGCGCGAGCGCCGGGAAGAGGTCACCATTGCCGATCGAGCCGCGCGCGATGTCGAGTACCGGCTCAAGACGCTGGAACGAGACGAACAGCAGGTCAAGGACATCGCCGCCCAGGCCGAAGCGAAACGCCGGGAGGTACAGGAGCTCGACCTGATGTACCGGGAGTTCTCCGAATTCGACAAGTTCGTCGCCCAGAAGCTGACTCCGCAGCTCAGCGACATCACCAGCGACATCGTTGCGGCGATGACGGACGGCAAGTACGACCGCGTCGTCTTCGGCGAGGACTACGGCATCGAGGTCTTCGACAGTACCGACGAGAAGTTCCCGCTGGATACGTTCTCGGGCGGCGAGCGGGACGCGATTGCGCTGGCGGCGCGATTGGCGCTTTCGCGGATGATCGGATCGCAGGCACCGAGTCCGCCGAGCTTCCTGGTGCTGGATGAGGTGTTCGGATCGCTTGATGCCGAGCGGCGCGAGCGCGTGTTGACGTTGCTGGGACAGCACTCCCACGAGTTTTTCCGGCAGATGTTCGTGATCTCGCACGTCGATGATGTGCAGCAGTCACCAGTGTTCGACACCATCTGGCAGGTCGCTCAACAGGAGGATGGCTCCAGCGAGGTCAACGTCCTCACCGGCGACGCCGGGCCGGTGGAGTAACGTCACGGCCCCGTGCCTCAAGAACACGACAATCGACACTTATCCTGTATCCAAATAAACGTCCAGTAGTGCCGCCCCTGTGGCGGCACGGGGCAAACAGCCGCCACAGG
>CBFGRG010000020.1:0-15202 GCA_965651105.1 uncultured bacterium
GATCAGGCCTTCCTTGATGTCGTTGAGGACCATCTGGGCGAGGCCGCCGCTCTGGACCTTGACCGCCCGCGCCGGTGTCGCCGGAATCGTCATCACCAGCGCCGCGCACCCGAGATACAGCACGACGGTGCCGACGAAGAGATTGTCGATGCCGAAAATCTTGACGAAAACCGGGCCGGCCGCCGCGAATCCGACGAGCTGCGCCGCTGTGAAGGTCAGGTTGAACAACGCGTTGGCGGAGACGAGCTGGTGCCGGGGCACGATGAGCGGGATGGTCGCGCCGAGCACCGGGGCGAAGAACTGCCCGGCGATGCCGAACAGGAATGTCACCATGTAATAGGCCAGCAGGATCGACTCGGGGTGCCATTCCGGCCGAATCAGCAGGAACATCAGCACCGCGATGGCTCGACCAACGTTGAGGATCGCCATCAGCAGACGCATGTTGCTGCGATCGGCGACGACCCCGGCCAGCGGACCGAACAGCACCGCTGGCAGCGAGAACGCCAGGATCACCAGGCTGATCGCGGTGTTGCCCTGCGTCATGTTGTGGGTTTCGACAACCTCACGGACGCGCAGCAACAGCGCGAAGTTGATCATGTTCTGGGCGATCTGCGTCAGCGCCTGGACCACCCAGAGACGCAGAAACGCGCCGTTCATCAGAACAGCGCGAATCGAGTCCTCCCGAGCGTTGGCGCGGGCGGCCGCTACGGTCATAGCGCTTCGCCACCGTCGTTGACGGGCGCGTCGGGACCGCGTGAGACGAACGCCTTCAACCGTCGCTCCAGCGTGCGCCGGGGCAGCAAAACGCGACGCTGGCACGTCTGGCATCGCAGGCCGATATCCGCGCCAAGCCGCACCACCTCCCACTCATAGGAGCCGCAGGGGTGAGGCTTGCGCAGGCGGACGATGTCGCCCATGTAAAACGGTACCGGTTCCTTCAGCACCATGGCGGTTCGCGTGATCGAGCGCTACATCAGCCCGGGAATCTTGAGTCCGCCGGTCAGCGCACCCATCTTCTCCTCGGCAAGCGCCGCGGACTTGTCGAGCGCGTCCTGAACCGCGGTGAGCACGAGGTCCTCGAGCATCTCGACATCTTCCGGGTCGACCGCGGACGGGTCGATCTTGATCGACTGGAGCGCGCGCTGGCCGTTCGCAGTCGCGGTAACAACCCCGCCTCCGGCGCTGCCCTCGACCACGGTCTCCTCCAGCTCCTGCTGGATCTTGGCCATGCGGTTCTGCATCTGCTGAATCATCTTCATGCTCGGCTGCATGATCGTCCCTTCATGATCGGCTGGTATAAAGCACCGGATTGGTGGCCGCAACTCGCGGTCGTGCCCCCGAAGTATAGCGGAGCGTGCTCAGCCGACTCGCTCGCGGTATTGTCGCGACCGCGCCAGCATCGCCCGGGCTGCATCGATCGATGCCGGCGTCACGGGCTCGCCGTCCAGCATCGCGGCAATCTCGTGCTCGACCTCGCCATTCTCCAGCTCGGAAACCTGTGACACGACCCGATTCTCGACCTCGGCCTTCGAGATTTTCGCGTGACGGTCGGCGAGCGCGGCGATCTGTGGGAGGTGCGTGATCACGATCACCTGGTGACGATCCGAGAGATCGCGGAGGCGCTCCCCCACGACCTGCCCCGTGCGACCGCCGACGCCAACGTCGATCTCGTCGAACACCAGCGTGGGCGTGGAATCGTGCTCGGACAGCACCGATTTGAAAGCGAGCATGATCCGCGCCGTTTCACCGCCGGATGCGATCCGCCCGAGCGGCTTGGGCGATTCGCCCCGATTCGGCGCGACGAGAATCTCCACGTCGTCGATCCCGGTCCGGTCGAACCGCACCGACCGCAATGCACCGTCGAGCTCGACCGCGATTCCGTTCGGATCGTCGTGTTGCTCCACGGCGATCTGGACCACGCCGTTGCCCATCCTGAGCGACGCGATACTCTCCTCGATCTCGGCGGACAACGTCGCCGCCGCCTCCCGGCGAGCACGCGACAATGCTGCCGCCTTGCCGGAGAGTGCCCGCTCGACGTCGGCCAAGCGTTGCTGGAGCGACTCGGTATCGTATTCCTCTCCGGTCAGCGACTGCAGCTCCCGCTCGGCATCGTCGCGAAAGGCCAGTACATCGTCAATCGTCGCGCCGTACTTTCGCTTGAGCGTCCGAATCAGCTCGAGACGGTCCTCGATTTCCGCCAACCGCTCCTCGTTCACCTCGACCGTGTCGAGGTACGCCCGCAGATCGTGCGCAACGTCGTCGGCCAGAATCGCGATCTCCGCGAGCCGCTCTGCGAGCGACGCCGCCGACGCATCCACGCCCGCAACCTTCGCCAGTCCCTGCTCGGCCTGCTTGAGCGCGGTGCCTACATCCATGCCGACAGCCTCCAGATCCTCTCCGGAAAGCATGGTCAAGGCTCGCTGCGACTCCTCCCGCAGCATCTCGGCGTTGCCGAGCACGCGCTGTTCCTGCCCGAGCCGCTCGTCCTCACCGGCCTGCAGCGCGGCTGCATCGATTTCCTCGACCTGAAACGCCAGCAGATCCCGCCGCTGGGCACGCTCGCGCTCGCCGGTTGCCAGCGAAGCGAGTCGCCGTCGAAGGTCGAGCGCCTGGGCGGCAAGCTCGCCAACTTCGGCGGTCGCGTCCTCCAGCCCGGCGTAGCGATCGAGCATCCGTCGCTGCTCATCCTTGCGACGGATGGCGAAGTGATCCGATTGGCCGTGGATGTCGACCAGCAGGTCACCGATCGCGTCGAGCTGGCTCACTGTGACGATCTGGCCATTGATCCGCGCCGTCGACCGCCCATTTCCGGCGACTTCCCGCGCGATGACGAGATGCTCCTCGTCCGCCTCGATGCCCTGTTCCTCCAGCAACGACCGCACCTGCGCGCCCCGAGCGCCGTCCAGCTCGAACAACGCCTCGACACGCGCTCGCCGCGCCCCGGTGCGCACGACGTCGCTGGACGCGCGATCGCCGAGCACGAGGCCAAGCGCATCGAGCAGGATCGACTTGCCCGCCCCCGTCTCACCGGTCAGGACGTGCATGCCCGGCCCGAAGGTGATGCGGCTCGATTGGATGATCGCGAAATCGGTGATGGCAAGCTCAAGCAGCATGGGCGGTTTCTACAGGAAAATGCCGGAGGGACGACACAGCGGTGGCACGCGAAAATGGTACCACCGCTGCATGCACGGACACTGTACGCACGCCCTGCCGGCGCGCTATTCCGGAATCGCCGCCAGCACTGCCGCCGGTGTGATCGGCAGGTCGGTCAGGCGCGCCCCGGTGGCGTCCTTGATGGCGTTGGCGATCACCGCCGCGCCAGGAATCGCCGGGGGCTCGCCGATGCCCTTGGCGCCGTACGGCCCCTCCTCCGAGGCGACCTCGACCAGCAACACATCGATGGGCGGGATCATGCGCGCCCGCGGCAGGGTGTAGTCCAGCAGCGTCGAGGCATCCGGCGCGCCGTCATCGCTGTAGTCGATCCCCTCATAGAGAGCCCAGCCGATGCCCTGCGCCACGCCACCGTGGATCTGGCCCTCGACCGCCGCGGGGTTGATCGCGAAGCCGACGTCCTGCGCGGCGGCGTAGTTGATGATCTCGACCTTGCCGGTCGCCTCATCGACCTTCACCTCGGCAAGGTGTGCCGCGAAGCCCGGCGCAAGGCTGCTGATCGCGGACGCGCCGCGACCCAGCACCGGCCCGCTGCCGCCGGCCTGCTTCATGCCAAGGTCGGCGACGTCCTTCAGCGAGATGCCGGAATCCGGCACACCCTTCACCCGGACGAAGCCGTCCACCAGCTCGAGATCTTCGACCGACGCTTCGAGCTGACGCGCCGCGATCTCCTTGATCTGCTGGACCGCATCATCGGCGGCCTTTTTCACCGCGACGCCGACGGTGTAGGTGATCTTCGATCCGCCCGTGCCGCCAGCAAACGGCGCGGCATCGGTATCGACGGTGCGGACATTGACACTGTCAGCATCGACGCCGAGAGACTCCGCCGCGACCTGTGCGAAGGTCGTGTTGGTGCCGTTGAGGTCGACAGAGCCGAGCATCACCGTGAGCTTGCCGTCAGAGTCGAGCCGGCACACCGCAGTGGCTGGCTCCAGGCCACCCGGCCATCCACCGACCGCCAGCCCGATACCGGATCCGGAAGCGCGGCGCTTGTCGCGCTCCTGCCAGATCGGGTGCTCCTTCAGGCGCTCCAGGGTCTCTCGCAGGCCGATCCGCGGCCAGGCCATGCCGTTCGGACGCAGGTCGCCTTCCTCGGCGCAGTTCTTCAGCCGCATCTCCATCGGGTCGAGGTCGAGCTTACGCGCCAGATCGTCGAGGGCAGATTCGATCGCGAACGAGGCGTTCTGCGCGCCCGGCGCCCGGTAGGATCCCGAGCTCGGCCGGTGCGTCTGGACCTCATAGCCCTTGATCCGCAGGTTCGGGAACTTGTAGTAACCGCCCAGCAGGATGCCGCAGATGCTGAGGGGAGATCCCGAAGCCGCGCCAGAGTCGAACAGGAGGTACGAATCGAGCGCGGTGATCGTGCCGTCCTTCTTCGCACCCAGCTTGATCGTGATCTTGCTGTCCGGCGCCGGATTCCCGGTGAGGAAATCCTCCTCGCGCGTGAACTGGAGCAACACCGGCCGATCGACCGCCTTGGCCAGCGCGGCCACAAGCGGCTCGATCAGCACGAACTTGCCGCCGAACCCACCACCGACCGGCATCGGCACGATCTTGACGTCGTCGAGATCCAGGCCGAGGGTGTCGGCCACCTTCTGCCGCCCGTGGAAGGCGCCCTGCGTGCTGGTGTACACCGCCATTCGGCCGAACTGTTCCGGCACCGCAAGGGCCACCTGCGGCTCGATGTAGCCCTGATGCACCACATCGGAGGTGAGGGTCAGCTCCACCACCGCGTCGGCTTCGGCGAAGCCGGCCTCGATGTCACCCCGCTCGAAATCGATCGAGCTGGAGACATTCGGGGGGAGGTCCTCTTCGGTGCCACCGGTGGCCGCATCGGCGTTGTGCATCTCCGCCTCTTCGGCGAATCCACCGGCCGCGCCATGGCTGACCTGCGGCGCATCCTCGGCCGCCGCCGCTTCGAGATCGACGAGGACCGGCAGCTCCTCATACTCGATCTCGACGAGATCGACCGCGTCACGCGCGGCCTCGTCGGTTTCCGCGAGAACGACCGCGACGGGATGTCCGACATAGAGCGCCTCGCCATCGGCGAACAGCGAGATCGGCGACGCGCCACTCTCGGAGCGGACGACGGGCAGGTCGTCATGCGTCACCACGGCCACCACGCCCGGCACCTCGAGGGCTGCCGACTTGTCAACCGAGACGATCCGCGCGTGGGCGTAGTCACTGCCGATCATGCGCGCGCGCAGCATGCCCGGAAATCGCAGGTCACCGGTGAACTTCTCGCGACCGGTCAGTTTTGGCGGCGAATCAATTCGCTTCGTGCGCTTTCCAACTGAGGTATAGGCCTGGGTCATTGCCATCGATTGCTCCCTTGCTTACGTGATGACGGGGTCAAGGTGACCGGTCCTGAATGGCGACAGGTTCCCACAGGTACGGGCGGATGAAAAGCCCTACTCCGCCTCCTCATCTCCGGCCGCGAGCACATCGCTCGGTCCCCACTCGCGCACGGCGAACACTTTCGGCGTGAGGTGATCGAGAAATCCGTAGTCCGCAATCGCCTTGCGGACCTGCTCGGCGTTTACCGCCTCCCAAAGGGAGACGACCCGATCATCGTTGAGGTCCGGACTGAATGTCGTCACCCAACGTGGCTGCGAATCCTCCTTGCCCAGCTCGCGCGCCAGCTCCGCGAGCCGGGTGGGAGGGTTCGTGTGATTTTCGGAGTCGTCATTCATCTCGTGAATGACCATGTAGCGCGTCATGTACTCTCCTGCGTCTCTATGTCGTCAAAATCATGCACGGTCACGTCGCCGTCATGATCGATCTCTGCCGTGCGCTTCCGGCGGTCAATGAACACCACCGTTCCGAGTCGCCCGGCGACCGCGACGCGATCACCGGGGGCAAGGTTCAGCAATGCGTTTCCTTCGAGGATACGATGCCCGCTGCTCGCGTGTGCCAGCGTCGCCTCGGCCACCCTGGCTGCCTCGTCGGCAGGGTGCACCGAAGTCTCAAGCCCGTCCGGCAGGCCGAGCGCGCCCCACTCATGGCGCCCACTCTGCTCGGTGGCAATCACGGTCGACGGCGCAATCTCCGCCATCGTCGGGCCGGATCCACCGGCGATCCATCCGCCTGCAACCTTCCAGCGTTCCTGGCTCGGCAGATCGCCGGCAATCGGGCCGATCAGGCGCGCGGCGACGATTGCACCGGCGTCGCTCCGGATCGCGATCAAGTCACCTGCCGCGTGGCGACCCATTTCGACATCGTCGGCAATGACGACCACCATCCCCATGCCGGTTCGGGCGGCCCAAAGTGGTGAACCTCGATGGGATATGTCGCGCGTCATCCGGCTGCCCGTACCTCCGGCCACGCCTGCACCATCGTCGCGAGTGCCGCGCGCGGCCGCACGTTTCCTTCCAGATCCCGAATGCATCGGTCGATCGCCCGCAGTGCTCGCACCCCGTCGGCCAATCCGTCGATCTGCGGACCATCGACGTTGCGATCACTGGCTCCAGCCGTCGCCAGCATCATTTCCCGCCACGCCGCCTGCGTCGCGGCGAGTCGCTCAAACACGGCATCACGCTCGGTCGAATACCGATCCGCGAGCCGGAATGCCTCAACCATCCGGCCGTATTCGTCGCTGGTGACCCACTCCTGCGCGACGGTGACGTTCTCATCGAGGGCCTCCATCAGCGACTCGTCGTCGAGCGCGCGCAACGCCAGACCCACGCGCCCCCGGCTGGCGATCGATATCCGATCGGCCCGTGAGGTGTCGGCGCCGGCGTCAAGCAATGCCTGGCGCACGGTGCTCGCGGCGGGAGGCATCATCGGCACAACTGCGCACCGACTCAGGAGAGTCGGCAGCAGCAGCTCGGCGTCAGTGCAGAGCATGAGGATGACGACGTAGGATGGCGGCTCCTCGAGCGTCTTGAGGAACGCCTCCTGTGCGGTCTCCTGCATCGTCTCGACGTCATCAACGATTACCACTCGCCAGCGCGTCTCGACCGGACGAAGGGCGACCAGGCGGCTGATATCGCGAACCGTGGCGATGTTCAGCGTGAGATTCTTCGATTTCGACTGGTCGCGAGCCGCCTGGTAGGCGAGATCGAATCGCGTGACATCCGGGTGTACCCCACGGGCGATCCGCCGGCACGGCGAGCACTCGCCGCACGCTTCGCCCGGCTCCGGCGGTTGCTCGCACAGCAGTGCCCTGGCGAACGCCGTCGCCAGATGCGACTTCCCGACCGAATCGATGCCGGACAACAGGTAGCCATGCCGAGGTCCCTGGACGACGGCCCGTCGCAGCCGCTCCACCGCCGCGGCATTGCCATAGACTCCCCACACCGGCCGATCGCCCGACATCACGATCACGCCGTCCGGCGGCGCACCGGTCGACGGCGCGTGCTTGTCTTCGGCGCCTCGACCTTCTCGCCTTCCATCAGCGGTTCGAGCAACTCGTCGGTCTCCGCGCGGGTGATCGACGGGTCGGGCTCGATATCCTGGATGAACAGTGGCAGCTCATCACCATGCAGCACCGGGAAGATTGGGTCTTCGATATCCAGCTGCACCTCGGGATGGAAGAAGACGATCGCCGCATTGACGTCGAATTCCATCTGCTTGTCGGCGAGGTACGCCTCGACCTCCTTGTTGCCCTGCTCCGCCTCCATGCTCGGATTGCCAAGCTGTGGACCGCTGAACGAGAAGATGCGCCTCAGGCCGAGCCCCTTGCGCGTCCAGCGTGGACCGCGCTGGACGATCGTGCCATCGAGATCGCGCATGGTGATGTTGAGCACGCCGCCGGGATGCAGCAGCAGATGCTCTGCCTTTCGGCTGCCGATCGGGGCGTAGTGCAGCAGCACGTACTTGTCCGAGAGCTTGTCACGCAGCAGCGCATCGAGAAACTGGTCGTTGCGCGGGTTGCGCGACCACTTGGCGACCTGCTGCATGCCCATATTGAAGATGACAAACCCGATGAACATCGCGATGTACGCCGGGATGAGCATCGACGGGTTCAAGGCGATCCAGAGCGTCGAAGTGAGCATGAGAAAGCCGAGGAAGGCGATCCAGCGCGCCCGCCGCTTCCGAGAGTCGATGTACCCGTTGTGTCGAATGATGCGCATGCTGCGAAACCACGTCCTTGTGCGAGTCCCGTGATGAGGGAAGACCCAAACCTCAGCGAAGTATAGACGCCAGCGGGGTGATGATGGACGCGACAAAGTCCTGCGGGATGCCGAGCGTGCGCTCGAGCCAGAACCGAGCCTGTGCCAGCCCGATGATGATCGCGATCGCGAGGCAGGCGGCCACGACCATCGGCGGCTCCAGTTGGCGGATCGTACCGATCCTCCGTTCCAGCCGGAACGCCGAAAGTACGATCACCAGCGCGAGCCCGGTGACGGTCAGCCACGCCGACACCAGCAGCGCCGCGACCACGATGGGGTAGCTCCAGCCGAGATCGAGCCGCACCAGCGTGAATACCCCGAGCGCCGCCGGCACGGTCCACCACAGCTCCCGCAGGCCAGTCCATACCGGAATCCTGGAGGAGAGCCGCCACAGCGAGGAGCCGATCAGCCAGGCCTCCAGTGTGGCCAGCGCGACCCCGGTGGCGAAACCGGTGAAGAGCCGTGTCGCGTTATACGGCTCCCACGGGTGCCACACCGCAAGATCCACCAGCAGCGCATTTGTGCCGTCGAGCGCCAGCGCCAGCACCCCGGCTCCCAGGGCCGCGATCACCTGCCACGGCGGTGTCCCTGACACCAGCAACCTGCCGCGAAACGCGAGCGCCATCCAGGTGGCCAGAGATCCGGTATAGATGCCGGTCATACGGGCGTCGAATGGCAGCAGGTGCCCACCAATCGTGTACGAATGGCTCGGACGCTGCGCGCACAATCCGTGAAGGACGGAGCGTGATGACGATGCCAGCGAATCCATGCCTGTCACCATGAACAGGCCCGCCATCGCGACCACCAGCGCTGTCAGGAACGGCCAGGCTCGGACGGCACGCCAGAGCGCTGCCACTGGCCGGAGGAGCGGCGGCGTCGGTACACTGGAAATTGCTGGCGATTGACGCACGGTGACACGGTCCATTCGACGGGAGGGGATGTGGCAGCAGGTTCCCGCAGGCGCGCGCTTCTGCGATCCGAATACGAGCAGGATCAGCTCGCGCTGGTCCGCGGCAGGAACGGCATCGTCATTGTAGCAATCCTGATGACGGTGTTCGGCGTGGTATTCACCATCGTTCGTCACAACAAGAGCGCGGCGACCGACGCCGCCATCACCCTGCGACTCCAGAGGAATCGCCGTCCGTTCTTCAATCGCCTGATGCACCTCGTCTCCTGGCCGGGATTCCCGCCGCAAAGCCGTTTGCTTCCGCCCTCGATCGCGGCGGCGCTGTTCGCATTCGGGTTCCGGCTCGAAGGCATGTTCCAGCTTCTCGCCTGGGGCTCCGGGGGCATTTCGTTCTTCTTCAAGCGCATCATGCGACGCCAGCGACCAACGGCCGGCACGTCCGACATCCGAGTCGCGGTGGCACGAATCGGCGGCACGAGCTTTCCCAGCGGGCACGTGCTCAACTATCTCGGAGTCTACGGATTCCTCGCCTATCTCGCCCATACCTGGATTCGACCGACCTGGATTCGCCGTACGGTCGTCGGGTTGCTGGGGTCGCTCCTGGCGCTGGTTGGACCGAGTCGAATCTACCTCGGACATCACTGGCTCACCGACGTCAGCGCGTCCTATCTGCTCGGTTTCAGCTGGCTGATCACCGTCACATCGCTCTACCGAAGGGTGAAGAATATCCAGGTCGCGCGGCGGGTGCGGCTGGGCGGAAAACGGCCGCCGCTGTGGTAGAATCAGGCGGAATACAGGCCGTGACGGAGACACCGGCGGCGGCGCGGCGTTGCCAGCAAGTTCGGGACGATGCGAGCCGGACGACAGCCAGCCCCAGCCGATCCCTCCCGAGCCGACGACCGAACGCGCCGATGCGCCACTAAGTCCGTCCGGGGACGCCCGTTACCGCGTTGCGATGCCGTCATCGGCATCCCGAGTGGTCCGGCCATGCGCGCCGGGCAATCGAGGTGGTACCGCGGTCCAGACCGTCCTCAATCCCCAGAGGACGGCTTTTTATTGTTCAGTGAATCTGCCGCCATCGCGCACGACGAGGTGAGACAACGTGGCAATCGACAGCAAGCAGGTATTCAGTGACGTCTCGACGACGGTCGACTTTCCCCGCATGGAGCGCGATCTCCTCAAATGGTGGAAGGAGCGGCGGGTCCTCGAACAGTACCTGCACCGGAACGACGGCGCCGAGAGCCGATTTTCGTTCATCGACGGACCGATCACGGCCAACAACCCAATGGGCGTCCACCACGCCTGGGGCCGCACCTACAAGGACCTCTTCCTGCGCTACCACACCATGCTCGGCAAGGAGGCGCGGTACCAGAACGGGTTCGACTGCCAGGGTTTGTGGGTCGAGGTCGAGGTCGAGAAAGAGCTCGGCATCCGCAACAAGCGGGAGATCGAAGAGTTCGGCATCGCCAACTTCGTCGAGCGTTGCAAGGAGCGCGTCTGGAAGTACGCGGCGCGCATCACCGAGCAGTCGATCCGCCTCGGCTACTGGATGGACTGGGACGACTCGTATTACACGATGTCGGACGAGAACAACTACTCCATCTGGGGGTTCCTCAAGGTCTGCCACGATCGCGGCTGGATCTACAAGGGCCACGATGTGATGCCCTGGTGCCCACGCTGCGGCACCGGTCTCTCCGAACACGAGATCGTCACGGAGGGCTACCAGGAGCGCACTCACCTCGCCCTCTACGTCGGTTTCCCGCTCGTGGACGAGGATGCCTCGCTGCTGATCTGGACCACGACCCCGTGGACGCTGGCGGCGAACGTTGCCGTTTCCGTCCATCCGGAGCTCACCTACCAGCTCGTCGAGCAGGACGGCAAGCGCTACTACGTCGCGAAGGAGGCGGCGAAGCAGGCGCTCAAGGGCGAATTCACGGTTGTGCGTGAGCTACAGGGCGCCGAGCTGGTGGGCAAGACCTACACCGGCCCGTTCGATGAGCTGCCGGCCCAGCAGGGCGTCACCCACAAGGTGATTGCGTGGGACGACGTCACCGCCGACGAAGGCACCGGGCTTGTCCACACCGCGCCCGGCGCCGGCAAGGAAGACTTCGCCCTCTCCGAGCCGAACGATCTCGCGGTGATCGCACCGATCGATGAGTTCGGTCACTACGTTGCCGACTACGATTGGCTCAGCGACGAATATGTCCACGATGTCGCCACCCCGATCGAGAAAAACCTCCGCGAGAAGGGCCTGCTGTACCGCTCGCACCAGTACACTCACCGTTATCCGGTTTGCTGGCGCTGTGGCACCGACCTCGTCTTCCGGCTCGTCGACGAATGGTTCATCGCCATCGACGGTATCCGGGAGCGCCTCAAGGAAGTCACCCGAGAGATCAACTGGTATCCGTCGTTCGGCCAGGAGCGCGAGCTCGACTGGCTGACGAACATGGACGACTGGATGATCTCCAAGAAGCGCTATTGGGGCCTGGCGCTGCCGATCTGGGTCTGCGACGACTGTGGCCATTTCGACGTGGTCGGAAGCGAGAACGAGCTGCACGACCGCGCCGTCGAGGGGTGGGACGAGTTCGAAGGGAACACGCCGCACCGCCCCTACATCGACCACGTCAAAATCGCGTGCTCGGAATGCGGTGGGGTCGCCTCGCGCATCCCTGATGTCGGCAACCCGTGGCTCGACGCCGGTATCGTCGCCCTCTCGACACTCGACTACCGCCACGATCGCGAGTACTGGCGGAAGTGGTACCCGGCCGACATGATCTCGGAGAGCTTCCCGGGTCAGTTCCGCAACTGGTTCTACGCGCTCCTCACCGAGAGCACGATCGTCACCGACGAGAAGCCCACGCGAAACATCTACACCTACGCCCTCATGCGCGACGAAAACGGCGAGGAGATGCACAAGAGCAAGGGCAACGCGATCTGGTTCGACGACGCCGCCGAGGAGATCGGCGTCGACGTGATGCGCTGGCTCTTCGCGACCGTGACGCCGTCGAGCAACCTCAACTTCGGCTACCACACCACCGACGAGGTTCGACGGCGCTTCATCCTGCCGCTGTGGAACTCCTACGCATTCCTCGCGAACTATGCGCGCCTGGATGGGTGGACGCCCGACCAGCAGCCGGCGCCGGGTGACCGCACCCTGCTCGACCGCTGGCTTCTCTCTCGCGTCAACCAGGTCGCTGGTTACGCCCGGGAGCGCATCGATGCATATGACCCGACCGGCGCGGCGCGGGAGCTGGAGCACTTCATCGTCGAAGAGCTCTCGAACTGGTACATCCGCCGGAATCGGCGGCGCTTCTGGAAGCCGGAAAGCGACGCCGACAAGACGGCCGCCTACGCCTCCCTCTACGAAGCGTTGACGACGACGATCCGGATGCTCGCGCCGTTTGTGCCGTTCATTACCGAGGAGATCTACCAGAACCTCGTCGTCCGCGTGCAGCCGGACGCGCCAGCGTCGGTTCACCTCACCGATTACCCGGAGCCGAACGAGGAGATGATCGACGAAGCGCTCTCGCGGGAAATGACCGCCGTGTTGCGAGTCGTCCGTCTCGGCCGCGCCGCGCGCTCCGAAGCGAACCTGAAGGTGCGCCAGCCGCTGCCGGCGGTGCTCGTCCACACAGCGGACCCGCGTGATGCCGAGGCGGTGGTTCACCTCAAGGACCAGATTCTCGACGAGCTCAACGTGAAGGATGTTCGCGCGCTTGAAGAGCTTTCCGACGTCGTGACGTGGGAGATCAAGCCGAACCTGCCGGTGCTCGGGCCGAAGTACGGACGGAAGCTCGGCGGCATTCGCAAGGCGCTCGGCGCGCTGGACGCGACCGAGGTCGCGACGAAGGTCAACGCCGGCGAAGCGGTCTCGCTTGGCGAGATCGACGGCGACGAGGTGGTGCTGGAACCGTCGGACATCCTCGTGAGCCTGACCAGGCGGGAGGGCTTCGCTGCCGCGCAGGGCGAAGGCGCGACCGTCGCGCTCGACACAGACCTCACACCGGAGCTGGTACGCGAAGGCATGGCTCGCGACTTCGTGCGTGGGGTTCAGGACGCGCGCAAGCGCCTCAACCTGCGCATGGAACAAACGATTCAGCTCTCCTGGTCTGCCGGGAGTGAGATCGCCGAAGCGATCGCGGCGAATGACGACTTCATCCGCCGCGAGGTGCTCGCGACGTCGGCAGTCCAAAAGGACTCGCTCGAAGGCGAGACATTCGACGTCAAGGTCGGTGACGACGTGGCGACCATCGCCATCACCCCGAACGATGACATCTAGCGAACCCAGACAGGCACAGGGACGGCCGGTCGAGTACACCATCGCCGGCCTCTCGCCTTACATAGCCGTGGAATGACTACATGAGCCTCTCGATTGGAATCGTCGGGCTGCCGAACGTCGGCAAGTCCACCCTGTTCAATGCGCTGACGGACAACGAAATCCTTGCGGCGAACTACCCTTTTGCCACGATCGAGCCGAATACCGGCATCGTGCCGGTACCGGATGACCGGTTGCCGGTTTTGGCGAAGATTTTCGGCAGCGAGCGCATTCTGCCCGCCACCGTGACCTTTGTCGATATCGCCGGCCTCGTCGCCGGTGCCAGCACTGGCGAGGGCCTGGGAAACAAGTTTCTCGCCAGCATTCGCAACACCCAGGCGATCGCGCATATCGTGCGCGCGTTCGAGAATGACGATATCGTCCACGTCAGCAACAGGGTAAGCCCGAAGGACGATATCGAGGTCATCAACACCGAGCTCTGCCTGGCCGATATCCAGACGATCGATAGCCGCCTGCAGCGACTGCAGAAGGACGCCAAGGGCAACCCCAAGGCACGCGAGGACATTGAATATCTGGAAGGCTTGAAGGCAAAGCTGGATGAGGGAATCCTGCTTTCCACGCTGCCGGACCTGGATATGGAGGTGATCTACGATCTCCACCTCCTCACCGCCAAGCCGGTGATTTATGTGTTCAACGTCGATGAGGAGTCTCTCTCGGACGAGGCCCGCAAGCAGGAGCTCCGCGACCTGGTGGCGCCATCGCGGGCGATCTTCATCTCCGCAAAGCTGGAAGAGGAGTTGCGCGGACTCGATGACGCTGATGCAGCAGAGCTGCTCCAGGAGTACGGTGTAAGCGAGAATGGGCTGAACCAGCTCATCCACACCGCGTTCGATACGCTGGGACTCCAGAGCTATCTCACCGCAGGGCCGAAAGAAGTACGTGCCTGGACGATCCACCAGGGCGATACGGCCCCGCAGGCGGCTGGAGTGATCCATACTGATTTCATGCGCGGGTTCATCGCCGCACAGGTCGTCGATTTCGACGACCTGGTTGCTGCCGGTTCGATGGCGGCGGCAAAGTCCGCCGGCAAGGTTCGAACCGAAGGCAAGGAATACGTGATGCGCCCCGGCGATGTGGTGGAATTCCGGTTCAACGTGTAGCGCGGATTCCTGTCGTGCCGCCTCCGTGGCGGCCCCAGGAACCGGTCGACAAACCTGACTGGCCGGGCGCCAGTGGAGGGCAACGTGGGGAACATACTCGAGAAGCTGCCGGTGGGGCAGAAGGTCGGTATCGCCTTTTCCGGAGGGCTCGACACCAGCGCGGCGATCGCCTGGATGCGCGAAAAGGGGGCGATCCCAAACGCCTACACCGCGAACCTCGGTCAGCCGGACGAGTCAGACTATGACGACATTCCTCGCAAGGCGAAGGAGTACGGCGCGGAACATGCTCGCCTGGTCGACTGTCGACCGCAGCTCGTCGCCGAGGGCCTGACCGCGCTCCAGTGCGGCGCGTTCCACATCACCACCGCCGGGGTCCCCTACTTCAACACGACGCCACTCGGGCGCGCCGTCACCGGCACGATGCTGGTCGCCGCGATGAAGGAAGACGACGTCAACATCTGGGGCGACGGCAGCACCTACAAGGGCAACGACATCGAGCGGTTCTACCGCTACGGCCTACTCGTCAACCCCGACCTGAAGATCTACAAGCCGTGGCTCGACCAGCTTTTCATAG
>CBFGRG010000021.1:0-14248 GCA_965651105.1 uncultured bacterium
GGTGTCGGGTTCCAGGCCGAAATTTGGATCCACCGCGCCACGAGAGACCAGTGTCTCGGTGGAGATCACCATGATCGCGGCACTGAGCGCGGTTTGGAAGGCGACCCTGGTCGTGGCTGCAGAGTCCCACAGTCCCGATACGCGGGCGTCTGCCCATTGCCCGGTGGTGACGTCGAACGTGTCGTGCCACGCTCGCTGGGTGAGCCCAAATTCGATCGCGCCACGCTCAAACCCGGCGTTTTCGACAATCGTCGCCATGGGTGCGCGAATCGCCCGGCTCACAACCGTCGCGCCGGCACTGGCAGGGTCGTGACCTTCGAGGTCGATTGCGCATCGGGCGAGCGCGGCACCGCCGCCGGGCACAGCCCCGTCGCGAAGGGCGTGTCGCGCGATGGCAAGCGCCTTTTGGACCTTGCGCACCCTGTTTTCACCGTAGGCCGCGGTGCGGTTCGGCACCCGTACCAGCGCGCTGACCCCCGCCAGCGTTCCCGCGCGGTCGCCAAGCTGTCGCTTCCTGGCCCCGTTGGATTCCAGGGTCGCCTGGCTCCGCACCTCGCGTAACCGCGTTTCGATAGCCTCCGCGTCGCCCTGACCGCTGACGATGCCGAACGCAGACGTCGACGCCCAGACTTCGCTGGCGGAGCCGAGATCGGATGCCTGGATCCGGCTCGTATCGAACCGGGTGCGAGGACTCGTCGCGCCCACGATCGTCGCGATGTCGTCGAGGATATCGGCGCCGAAGTGGACGCTCTTGGGGGCGGTGATGGCGAGCGCGTCGTCGAGCATTCCGCGATCTCGATTGACGAGCAGCAGGCTGAGAACCTGCTCGGAGAACTCCGGCGCGATGAGCACCAGACCCGACCTGGATTCGCTGGCGGCTTCAATGGCCGGAAGAACCGCTTCCACCGTCGTCAGTGGGGTAGAACTCACGGCGATGACGGGGTCATGAACCGATGCCACCGTCGTGCCGGCACGGAGAAACCAGGGCGACGCCAGGCGGGTGGTCCACCGGCTCCCCTCCACGAATTCATATGCAAGGTTCGGCAGCCGATGCTCCTCGACCGTGACAGAGCCGTACGCCCCCACGGTGCCGAGAATGTCGACGATAGTCGCGGCGATGCCTGGGTCCACCATTGCCGCACCGAGGATCGGTTCGATGTGCTCGTCGGCGTCGACCGGTTCGGCGCGTTGATCGATCAGGTCGAGCACATATCGTCCGGCCACCGCGATTTCTTCCATCAACTGGCGCGCGTCGATTCCCGAGGCCAGCAGGCGCTCTGCCTCCTGGAGAATCGCATGGGTGAGGACCGCGCACGTGGCCGCGCCGTCCTGGCACTTCTTTTCGACGGAGCCGAGAGCCTTGCGAATGAGCTGGTTGCCCATGTCCTCGAAGGCATCGGGAAGCTGGAGGAGGCGCTGCATGACGACTTCCCCGTCGTCGAGCGCCTCGCCTCCGCGGCGGTTGTCGATCAGGATTCGGCCCCTGGTTGGTCCGAGGGTGAGCGAGAGCAGCCTGCTCACCGTCGCGACACCGCTGGCCATTGCACGCCTGGCTTGAGGATCGCCAGCAATTCTCACCTTGGTGGCCATCTGACCCCTTTTCGCATGTGTGATATCGGAATCCGGGTGACTGGTCGGCGAACATGGCGGCGAGGGCACGCCGGATTTCCGAATGATACCGAAGCTGGCGAATCAACCGAGGCTGCAGCGCTTTCGTCGCCCGCAGGTCGGGCGGCCACAAGGACCGCCCGTGATCGGGTCCGGATCGAATCCGGACACTGACGTTTCGGAGAGTCAGGGGAAGCCGCTGGCATCCCCTGGTCGGAGACCCTACGGCTTGGGCTGATCGAGGATGGCCTGGCAGGCGGGCAGCGCGTGCTCCACCATCGAATCCCACTCCTCCTCGCCGTCGAGGTACGAGGTCGTCTCCTGCAGCCAGGCATCCTGCAGCTCGACGTTGCGCAGGTTGTCGGCGTACGGGAACGGATCGATACCCTGATCGAACCAGGCAGCCGCGTCTTCCATCACCGGGAAGCGTTCCCACAGGCGCTCATCGGACCACGCCGACCGCCGCGCCATCGGGTGGAGGGTTCCCTCGTACCCCGTCCAGAATGCTGGCTCAGGGCCGGTGATGTAGTCGGCGAGCAGGATCGCCTCGTCAGGATTTTCGGACTGCGCGGCGACACTCTGGGTGTTGTAGGAGAATGCCGAGCCCCGATGCCCATTCGGGCCCAGTGGCCAGAGCACCGCCTGGATCTCGAACTGGTCGCCGACTGTCTGGCGGAGGCTGGCGGGGGCGCCAACCGTGCCCGCCTTCGAGGCGAGCATCCCGGCGGAGAAGTGGTCGAGCCCGGTGCCTTCGAGGCCGGCCTTCTCACCGGAGGTTGGCGCCAGGCGGTCCCTGACCAGCCCGTGGTACCACTCGAGCCCTTCCTTGACCGGTTCCGACTCGAGCTGCATGGTGAGACCGTCGGCCGAAATCAGCCATGCATCCTCCGACCCGGTGTCCGGATCGCTGCCCCAGCTCCGCAGGTACTGCTGGGTGTAGAGCACGTTGTTGACAGTGATGTCGGTGCCGAGGATGTTGTTGTCCGGATCGGCGGCGGCCCGGATGATCTCGTCATAGTCGGCAATCGTCCAGTCAGACGATTCGGGCGGGGTGACGCCCCGCTCGTTGAGGATGTTCATGTTGAAGACGATGACCGCGTTGCCGGCCGGGTGCACGACGGTCGGAATCCAGTGAAGCTCGTCGTTCGGCGAGGCCACGCGCACATCGTCGATGGCCGATGGGAACCAGTCGTCGAAGTCGGTGAGCGCTCCGGACTCCGCAGCCGGGTCGAGGTTGAGTGTGAGCTCCTTGTAGGCGAGGTACGGAGCCCAGCGATTGTGACCCGCGAAGACGTCGGCGAGGTCGCCGGTGGCGCCGGCGGCGACGCACTTGTTGAACATCTCGGCGTAGATGACATCCTCACCCTCGACCGTGATGTTCGGGTTCTCTTCCATGAACTGATCGACGAAGATGGTGTCATGCTCCCAGCCAACGCCGGCGAAGCGCATGAAACGCAGTGTGACCTCGCCCGACTGGCTGGCGAGCGCGTGGGTGCGGTCCGGCCGCGCGTGCGTGGCAGCGGAGCCGAGCGCCGTGGCGGCTGCGGCGCCGGCCGCCGCGCCCAGGAACCGGCGACGACTCAGCCCGTTCGGGGCCCCATGGGTAGTCACGTCCTGGTCTTGATCCCGAGCGGATCCTGAGTTGACTGTCGTGTTCATAGGTCGACTGCCTCCGTGATCCAAACGTGTCGATGCTCGATCGTCATTTCTCCGGCAATGTCGTTCACAACCTCCTTTTCCAATCATCTGTCTCGCGAATACGTGCTTCTTCACTTTGATAACGCTGGCGTCGTCGTATTGCGCGGCTCCGGCTAACGCAGGTGAACCACCTCACCGGTGCGGGCAGCTTCCTCGACGGCGCAGCAGACTCGCGTTTGCTCCAGTCCGTCACGGAAGGTCGGGAGACGTGATTCTCCCTGAAATGCCCTCCAGCTCGATGGGCACGCCGTATCTTCGAGGAATGCATCGATGATGTAGTCCGTGAGCGGCGTCTCCTTTTCCTTCGGGATGACTTCGAGCCCCGGAACGGTCTTCGGGATTCCCTTGGTATTTGGCATTTCCCAGAACAGCCGTGTGCCGATGTTCCGTTCGAGGAGCTCAGCCTGCGCCTGTCGAAGGTCGTCGAAATCGATATCGTCGAACACCGCCTGAAAACCGGCGGTTGGCCTGCCGAAGGCAGGGGTCTCGTTGTGTGTGATCATCCCCTTGGTTCCGTGAAAGAGATTCTCACAATAGACGAGCTGGCTGCCAAAGTCGACCCAGCCGGTGTGGACGCGCGTGACGAGTCCGTTGGTCCAGGTCAGGAAGCTTTCAAAAAAGTCCGTCGAATAGCCGAGTATCTCGCTCCGGCTGACCGCTGTTACCGTTTTGACTTCGGCGGGCTGGTAGAACCAGCGGAGTCGATCGATGCGGTGTGAATAGAGAAAGGGAACGCTGGAGCTTTCCGACGCCCAATTGTCCGGCCGATCGGCCCACATTTCCCGTGGAACCGAGATGTTGTCGACGTTTCGCATCGACGCGAAGAGCGGCTCACCGATGAGTCCGGATTCGGTGAGGTATTTGCCGGTGGCGCTCTCCGACCGGGCGCGCGTCGCGAAGGTGACGTACACGTTGGCGCCATGCTTTTCGATCATGGCGGCCATTGCCTCCGCGTCCTCGACCGACGTGGCAAACGGCTTCTGGAGAAGGATGTTCTTGACGCCCATTTCCAGCACGGTCGTCAAGGGAGCGCGGTGATACGGGTCAGGTGTGGCGATGTAGACCACATCCGGTTTGGCTTTGGAGATCAGGTCTTCGGCTGAGTAGTAGGCGGTCGTGTTTTCACTGCGTGCAACTTCGTCTGCCTTGTCCTCATCGAGATCGGCGACGCCGACGAGCTCGGTATGCGCGTTCGCATTGAACTCGCGAGCGTGACTGGCGCCCATGATGCCCGCCCCAATCACACCCGCCTTGAGCTGCGTGGTCACGTGATAGTCCTCCGTGATACGTGCATGATGCGAAAGAGGAGGCGACCGAGTCGCCTCCTCGCTGAATTCGGATCAGGGCCTGGGCTGATCGAGGATCGCCTGGCAGGCCGGTTGGGTATGCGCGACCATCTGATCCCAGTCTTCTTCACCGTCGAAGTAGGCTGTTGTCTCCTGCCTCCAGGTATCCTGCCATTCAACGAAGCGCAGGTTCCATGGCTGCGGGAACGGGTCGATGCCGCTCTCGAACCAGTTGGCGGCCTCCTCCATCACCGGGAAGCGCTCCCACAGGCGCTCATCGAACCACGCGGAGTGCCGCGCCATTGCGTGCAACGTGCCCTCGTAGCCTACCCAGAAGGCCGGTTCGGGGCCGGTGATGTAGTCGACGAGCTGGATCGCTTCATCGGGATGCTCCGAATCGGCCCACACGCTCTGCGTGTTGTAGGAGAGGCAGGAGCCGCGATGCCCGTTCGGACCCTTTGGCCAAAGCACGGCATACAGTTCGAACTGATCGCCCAGCGTATGGCGCAGGTTGGCGAGGGCTCCCACAGTTCCCGCCCGTGATACCAGCATGCCGGCGGAGAAGTGATCGACGCCACTTCCCTCCAGTGCCGATTTCTCGCCGGATGTCGGGGCAAGGCGATCCTGGACCAGCCCGTGGTACCACTCGAGCCCTTCCTTGACCGGCGGCGACTCGAGTTGTTGCGTCTTCCCATCGCGCGAGAGCAGCCACGCATCCTCGGAACCTTCCTCGGGATCGCTTCCCCAGGTTCGCGTGTACTGCTGGGTGTACAGGGGATGCTCGACGACGATGTTCGTGCCGAGAATGTTGTTGTCGGGGTCGGCCGCGGCCCGGATGATCTCGTCAAAATCCTCGATCGTCCAGTCGCTCGACTCGGGCGGGGCGACGCCTCGCTCGTTGAGGATGTTCATGTTGAAGATGACGATCGCGTTGCCGCCGGGGTGCACGACGGTCGGGATCCAGTACAGGTTGCCTTCTGTACCGACTCCGCGCGCATCCTCGATCACCGATGGGAACCAGTCGTCAAAGTCAGTGAACTGCCCGGCTTCGACCGCATCATCGAGCTGGAGCGACAGTCCCTTGAACGCGAGATAGGGTGCCCAGATGTTGTGGCCCGCGAAGACGTCGGCAAGGTTGCCGGTGGCGCCGGCGGCAAGGCACTTGTTGAACATCTCGTCGTAGATGACGTCTTCTGGCTCGACCGTGATATTGGGGTTGGCCTCCATGAATTCGTCAACGAACTTGACATCATGTTCCCACCCAATGCCGGCGAAACGCATGAAGCGAATCGTGACCTCGCCGGACTGGCTGGCGAGCGCGTGCGTGGCGGCGGAGCCGAACGCCGTGGCGGCCGCGGCGCCAGCCGCCGCGCCCAGGAACCGGCGGCGATTCAGCCCGTTCCGGGCGCCATGGGTGGTCATGTCCTGGTGTTGATTCGGGGCGGATCCTGAGTGGTCTGTCGTGTTCATTGGTCGACTGCCTCCGTGATCCAAGCGTGTCATTGGTTCATCGTCGTGTCGCCTGCGACGTCGTACGAATCCTCCTTCTCCGGGCTGGTGATTTGGGCTGGCTACCCCTTCAACCCGGTCAGTGCGACTCCTCGGACGAAATACCGCTGGAATGCGAAGAAGAGGACGATGGGCGGGATGATCGTGGTCACGCTCGCCGCGAGAAGGAGGTGCGCGGTTGGTGTCGCTGACATTGGCTGCGCCTGGAAGTACCAGAGGCCAACCGCGACAGGGAACTTGTTGACCGAGTTGATAAAGATCACCGGGTCGAGGAACTCGTTCCAGACCGCGATGAAGTTGATGATCGCAAGGGTCGCGAGCGCGGGCTTGCAGAGCGGGACCAGCACCTCCCAGAACACCCGGAAGTAACTGGCGCCGTCAAGGATCGCCGCTTCATCGAGATCCTTCGGGAGCGTCAACATGAACTGTCGCATGAGGAAAATGGCGAACGGCGTGCCGCCAAACCATGCCGGAACCCAGAGGGGCAGCAGTGTGTTCAGCCAGCCCAGCTGGTCGTACAGGATGAATCGGGGGATCAACGTGATCTGTGGCGGCATCATCATCGTCGCGAGGACGAGGATGAACAGCACGTTGCGGAATCGGAACTCGAACCGCGCGAAGCCATACGCCACGAGCGATGCGGTAATGAGCACGCCGGCGGTGTTGAGGACGACCACGATCAGCGAGTTGGCGTACCACCGATCGAACGGGAAGTCGGTAAAGATGGTGATGTAGTTTTCCAGCTGGATCGACTCGGGGAAAAAGGTCGGCGGGAAGAGGAACATCTCCCGCGGTTGCTTGAGCGAGCTCGCGACCGTCCATGCGAACGGGAGCATGAAGAGGAAGCCGAGGGCGATGGCCACGGCGTAGAGGCTGGTCATGCGCAAGAGATTGCGGGGCCGCCGACTCTTCGCCCGTCCGGCGTGTTGTGACTGTTGCTGTGTGGTGACTGGCTGGTCCATGGATCAGGAATCTCCCTGGTAGTACACCCAGCGTCGCGAGAGAACGAAATTCACCAGTGTCAACAAGAGCACGATCAGGAGGAAGATCCAGGCCAGGGCCGCGCCATACCCGAGCCGGAAGTAGTCGAAGGCCTGGTTGTAGATGTGCAGGATGAAGAAGTAGCTGCCGTATGAGGGGCCACCGTCGGTCGCGACGAAGGCGAGCGTGAACACCTGGAACGACGAGATGATGCCGAGGATGAGGTTGAAGAGGATCACCGGCGAGATCAGCGGCAGGGTGATCGCCCGGAACTTGTTCCAGCTCCCGGCTCCGTCGAGCTCGGCCGCTTCTTCCAGGTCCTTGGGGATCCCCTGGAGCGCCGCGAGGAAGATCAGCATCGTGTTCCCGCCGACTCCCGCCCAGAGGCTGATCATGATCATCGTCGGGATGACCGTTTCCTTGCTGGTCAGCCAGGCGAAGTTCCCGAGGCCGAACTGTCCGAGGAAGGTATTGGCGAAACCCAGCGTCGGGTGAAGCAGCCACGTCCAGAGAATCGCCATGGCGACCGCCGGCGTGAGGTGCGGCAGGAAGAACAGCGTCCGGAAGAGGTTCGTGGCCCGCAGCCCCTGATTCAGGAGGATAGCCAGGACGAGCGAGCCGACCAGGCCGAGCGGCACCGCGACAACGGCGAAGTAGGTCGTGCGCCAGAGCGAGTTCCAGAAGAGTGGGTCCTCGGACACGGCGTACGTGTAGTTGTCGATCCCGATGAAGCGTGGCGACGACAGGATGTCGTATTCCGTCAGGCTCAGGAAAAGGGAAGCCACCAGCGGACCACCGGAGAACAGGATGAACCCGAGGATCCATGGAGAGATGAAGATGTATCCCCATGTCGACGGCTTGAGGTACCTTCTGCCCTTGCCAGCTGGCTGATCGATCGCCAGCGACCTTGATTGACCCGCTGCCGTGCCTGCGCCAGCAGCACTGTAAAGCGTGTTCTTCTCAGCCAATGGTGAATTCCCTTCCGAATGTCGGCCGGTGCACGCGAAGGACTCGCGCTCTCACCTTCGGACCAGGAGGACTGGGTTGGCTTCCGTATACACGGATTCGGCGATTCGCGCGGTCACGAGGTTGACCCGTGCGCCAGCACCATGGTCGAGGTGCCTCTGTAGCGCTCCCCTTTGGCGACTATCGGTTTTGGTACGTACCGATCATCGCACCAGTTCCCGGCATGTCAATAGGAGATCGAATTGAATTTCAGGATTGGCGACATGATTCGTGGAACGAGGTGTTGCCAAGACGGGGCCATGCTGGGAATATCGCGATCAATACGAGCGAGCCGACCCACGGAAAGGGCATCAGGACATGGCGTTCAACGTGAAGCGCAGAGGCAAGCTGACGTACTACTACACGGGCGATCGGCCCACACTCTCGGCGCTGGTCACCGAGGAGCTCCCCGACGGTGACCTCAAGATCTCGTTCGCCGGGCTCACCGGGGGGTACTCCGCCAAGGGCGTGCTGGGTCGCGACGAGCTGGTGACGATGGAGCCGAGAGAAGAGGTGCCGCTGGTATTTGCCTGCTGGGAGAAGTGGCTGCAGGATGCCGGCATCGCCGAGTCGCTGCGCGATATCGATTTCATCGAGCTGCATGCGTTCGGGTGCCAGCCAAAAACGCCCAACCCGCTTGTCGATCCGGTCGGTTTCCACGAGGAGCAGCAGCGCCTCTACAAGGAGTACGCCGAGGCGTACAGCTCCTATTTCGCCGACAACCTGCCCGATAACGGCGTGCCCTGCCGGTTCACGGTCCACGTGGTGGACGTGCCCGACAAGGCTGCATCCTACGAGTTTTACGCCACGGCCCTGTTGCAACGGGAGCTCCAGAAGCAGTAGCGAGGGATCGATCGGTGGCGTTGTCCACCGATCGTCGTTTTGACCGACCATGCCTGCGAATGGGCGGGCTGCGATATTGAGGAGACAGCGTGAGCGAGATCGTCCTGCGTAACGGACATGTGATCGACCCTGCAAATGGCGTGAACGGTGTGGCGGACGTCCGCATCGCCGATGGCAAGGTGGAGGCGGTTGACCGCGCGCTGCCGGCCCGACCCGGTGATATGGAGGTTGATGTTTCGGGGCTCTACGTCACGCCCGGGATCATCGACATTCACGTCCACGTCGCGCATACGCACAGCCGTTCCGAGCTTTCCCTGCATCCGCTGGTCAACACCAGCTCATCGGGCGTGACGACCGTCGTCGACACCGGGACGACCGGCTGGCGAGACTTCGATCAGTTCCGCCACGACGTGATCGACAATGATCGCTGGAAGATTCGCGTGCTCGGCTACGTCAACATTGTCGGCTCCGGCATGGGCGGCGAGTGGGAGCACGAGGCCAGCGAGATGAACCCGCAGCTCGCTGCAGACACTGCCAGCATGCACTCGGACGTCGTCGTCGGTATCAAGACGGCGCACTACTGGGCGAAGCGACCCTTCGATGCCGACCACGCGCCGTGGACCGCCGTCGACCGGGCGATCGAGGCGGCCGAGCGCTGCGGCATGCCGGTGATGTACGACTTCTTCCCGACCTTGCCTGACCGGCCCTACCCGGAGCTGATCCTCAAGAAGGCGCGGCCCGGCGACATTCACACCCACGTCTTCGCCCAGCAGTTCCCGGTCATCAATGATGAGGGCCAGGTCGAGCGACACATGTACGAGGCGCGCGAGCGCGGCGTGATCTTCGACCTTGGTCACGGCGCGGGCAGCTTCTGGTTCCGCAACGCCGTCCCGGCGATCCAGCAGGGCTTCATTCCGGACTCGATCAGCACCGACCTCCACACCGGCAACGTCGCCGGCGTGGTGATCGACATGATGACGACGATGAGCAAGATCCTGAACATCGGCGTGCCGCTGGAGAAGGTCATCGAGATGTCGACCGTTGCTCCGGCGCGGGAGATCAACCGGCCCGAGCTGGGCACGCTCTCTCCAGGCGCGCCGGCCGATGTCGCGGTGCTGGCACTGGACGAGGGGAATTTCAGCTTTGTCGACTGCGAGCGCACCACGATGTCGGGCAGCCAGCGACTGCGGTGCGAGATGACCTTCTACGGTGGGGAGATCGCCTACAACCCCAGTGGTCGTGGCTGGCCCAGCTGGGAGCAGGATCAGCGTGACAACCCGACGCCGCTCCACGTTCGCTCGCAAGATTTCTGATGCGCGCCGGTTGTCACGATTCCGCAATCGACCCGTAGCGCCGCCCCTGTGGCGGCCCGGCATCTTGCCACGATGCCAAAACCGACCCGTAGCCCCGCACCTTGTGTGCGGGGTCCGCGAGGCGACATTGCCCGCTGCGAACCGTGACCCGATCGCGCGGTGGATGCGCGGGCAAGTCGCCGCTACCTCCGATATCACGAAACCCGTCACGCAGCTCTGGCATCTTGCCTTCATTCCCATTCCGGGCGAAAGTGCCGCAACGGTGTACGACCGAGACGCATCACGAAAGGACATCCCCGTGACCATCAGAGGGCGCGCCGAGGACTACCAGTCCAGCATCACCCGGCCGCCGGATTTCGACGCCTTTTGGGACCAGACCCTCGCCGAGCTCGACGCGATCCCGCTCGACCCCGAGCTGACGCCGGTGCCGATGCGCTCGACCGATGAGGTCGAGGTGTTCGAGATCCATTACACGAGCTTCGGCAACGTGCGCATCGCCGGGTGGTACTGTCGGCCGCGCGCCGAATACATCGCCGGTCCATACCCCGGTCTTTCGATCGTGCCTGGTTACGTCTCCGAGCCGACACTGCCGAAGTCGTGGGCGAAAATGGGGTATGCGGCCATCGGCGTGGCGCCGCGCGGCAAGCTGCGATCGAACAGCCAGTACAACCCTGGGTATCCGGGACTGCTGATCGACCGCATCGTCGACCGCAACACCTACAGCTATCGCGGCTTCTACTGCGACGCGCTTCGGGCGATCGATTTCCTGCTCACGCGCGACGAGGTCGACCACAGCCGCATCGGCGTTCACGGCAGCAGCCAGGGCGGGGCGCTCACGATCGTTTCCGCGGCGTTGCGGCCCGATGTGATTACCTGCGGCGCGGCTGGAGCACCGTACCTCACCGGATATATGGATAGTGCCGAGCTGACGGACTCCTATCCCTACGAGGAGATGAACGAGTATTTTCGCCTCTATCCCGAGCGAAAGGAGCAGGCGAGGGAAACGCTGAGCTATTTCGATTGCCTCAACCTCGCATCGCGAGTGACAGCGCCGATGCTGCTCTACGCCGGGCTTTGTGACGACGTCTGCCCACCGGAAACGGCGTTCGCGCTCAAGGACGCGTTGCCGGGCGAGGTGACCTTGCACACGCACGAGCGCTGCGGGCACGACGCCGGCAGATTCTGGGAGATGCGCGAGGTCGAGGCGTTCCTCGCCGGGCACCTGCGACCTGCCGCCACCGAGCACCGCGCCCAGATGACGATCGGGTAGGGGAGGGTGAGATGATCGACACCTCAGAGAGCCAAACTACCGCCCGGCCCGAGATGCTCGATGCCTGGTGGGACGCCATTGACGAAGAGCTGGCCGCGCTGCCGGCCAATCCGGAATTTACCTTCGAGCCATTGCAGTCGAATGACGATGCGACTGTCTACACCGTGCGCATGACCAGCGCCGGCAGCTATCCGATCGCCGCGTGGATGAGCGTTCCGGCCGGCGAGGGACCGTTCCCCGCGTTCGTCACCCCGGTGACCTACGCCAGCGTCGTCACCCCGGCCCATGTGGACATTCGCCGACGCTTCGTGACGATGACGATGAAGACCCGCGGCCAGCGGGGTGCGGACAAGCCCTACGCCGCTGCCTACCCGGGGCACCTCACCGAGGGGATCGATGACCCCGATACGTGGATCTTCCGAGGCGTGATGGCCGACATGCTCCGCGCCTACGAGGTGCTGCGCGACCACCCCGCCGTCGACGCGGATCGCATCGGCATCTCGGGTTCCGATGCGGGGCTTCTGCTCAATGCGCGCCGACCCGGCGCCGCCGCGGTGCAGGTGACCGCGCCGTTCTGGTATCGACTCGCCGAGATGGCGGACGGCTCCGACGACTACCCGATCGAGGAGATCAACGACTACCGGCGCACGTTCCCCGAGCGCCGCGACGCCGTCGCGCAGACGCTGGCGCTTGTCGATCCGCAGTTCCAGGCCGATCGCGTCACCGCGGCGGTGCAGATCAACCGGGACCAGGAGGGCCGGTTCGCCAACGATGCCTGGCTGTCGCCGCTGGTTTCGAGTATCGATTCTGAAGTTGCGTACTTCGATGTCACGCATGAGGGTCAGACCGACCACGATGCCAACGATGCCTGGATGGCGGGGCGGCTCGGTGTGGAGCCGGTTGCCCGTACCTGGCAGGGAGAGGAGCGAGGACCATGGCGCTGACGGAGCACCGCGAAACGACACGAGACTGGCTGGCTGAGCTCGATAGCCGCCCGGTGATCAACGCCGCGGCGACGTTGACGGCGCTGGGGGGCTCGATCATGCCGCCGCCGGTACGCGCGGCGATGGCCGAGGCGTCCGGGCAGTTCGTCGATCTGCACGAGCTGCAACGCAAGGTGGGCGCGCGAATCGCCGAGATGACCCACAACGAAGCGGCCTACATCTCCTCCGGCGCGGCCGCCGGGATCGCCCTGGCCGTCGCGGCATCGATGACCGGAACGGATCCCGAGCTGATCGCCAGGCTGCCGAAGGTCGACGATTTCGCGAAGAACGAGGTCGTCATCCAGCGCGTGCAGCGGAACGGTTACGACTTTTCGGCCCGGATGACCGGGGCGACGATGGTCGAGATCGAGAACACTGAAGAAGCGCTGGAGGCGGCGATCACCGACCGCACGGCGGCGATCCTCTGGTTCGCCGGCGGGCACTTCGGCGTCGGCGCGTTGCCGATCGAGCAGGTGATCGCGATCGGCAAGAAGCACGGCGTGAACGTGATCGTCGATGCTGCCGCGCAAATCCCCACGATCGAGAATCTCTGGCGCTTCACGCGGGATCTCGGCGCCGACCTGGCCGTGTTCAGTGGCGGCAAGGGCCTTCGCGGTCCGCAGTCGAGCGGCCTCGTGCTCGGCCGGGCGGAGCTCATCGAAGGGGTGCGCGCCAACGGGTCGCCGAACCACTCGATGGGCCGTCCGTTCAAGGTCGGCAAGGAAGAGCTGATCGGTTGCCTCGCCGCGGTCGAATGGTCGCTCGCGCAGGATGAACCGGCGACCATCGCCGGCTACGAGGCGACTGTCCAGAAGTGGCTCGATGGCCTGCGGGACCTTCCGGGCGTGACGGCCGAACGGGGATTCCCGAGCGAGGCCGGCCAGCCCTACGGCCGGGCGATCGTCACGATCGGCGCCGGCGCCAAACTCGATCGGGATGCGCTCCATGCGGCCCTGTGGGATCGCGATCCGCGCATTTCCGTGTCGAAGATCGGCGATGACCGGATTGCCCTGAATCCGCAAACGCTGGAGCCCGGTGAGGACGACCTCGTGCTCGCCGCCATCCGCGAGCTGCTTGGGTAGCGCATTCCGGATTGACAGACCGGTCTCGATGGCACACGGTAGGCGTGTCGACGCCTGCACCCCCGGGTCTTGTGCCCGGGGTTTGTCCCGCGCGAGCGAGCGCGGGACGCATCAGGTGATCGAAGCTTTGTCCGAATTCCGCAGAAGGAAAGGATCGTCATGACCCCCGAAGAGAAGTTGAAGGAAATGGGCATCGAGCTGCCCGAGGCGAAGCCGTTCCACCCCGCCGTCGCGGTCGGCGTCGTCACCGGCAACCTGCTGTACGCCTGCGGCTCGACCCCCGGCGACAAGTCGCTCAAGGGCCGCGTCGGCGATGTCTACACCACCGAGGAGGGCTACGCCGCCGCGCGCGACTGCGCCATCCAGCAGCTCGCGATCGCGAAGTCCGTGCTCGGCGACCTCTCGAGGATCACGCGGGTCGTCAAGGTGCTGGGCATGGTCAACGCGGCGCCTGGCTTCGCGGAGACGCCGCAGGTCGTCCACGGTGCCAGCGAGTTCTACTACGAGGTCTTCGGCGAGAAGGGCCAGCACGCCCGCTCGGCGGTCGGCATGCAGGCGCTGCCGAACGAGGTTCCGGTCGAGATCGAGACCATCTTCGAGATCGCGGAATAGCCAAATCACAACATCGCAATTTGAAGCCTGGTGAACGGGGCGGCCAATATGGCCGCCC
>CBFGRG010000022.1:0-14062 GCA_965651105.1 uncultured bacterium
CGGTGCTCAAGGGCATCCAAAGCGGCCTGGTGCTGCTCGTGATCGTCACCACGATCGCCGTCGCAGTCGTCTACCTCGTCCGCCTCGGCGTTCGCTTCCGCTCGTGGGGCGATGTCCCGTGGGCGGCGCTGCGGCACATCAGCGGGCTCATCGCGGTGGTGCTGTTCCTGCTCGCGTTCGGCTACCTGCTGCGCAACTACGATCTCGTCCTCTCGCAGCGCGGCGTCGTGATCGGGCCTGGATTCACCGATGTCAACATCGTCCGGCCACTCAACTGGCTGATGGCGCTGGCTTCGGCGGCGGCAGGCATCCTCGTCCTCGTCGGTCGGGTGTTGCGAACGCCGAAGTACCTGATCGGCGTGCTCGGCGGCTGGTTCGTGCTTGCCGTGCTGGTCGCGCCGGGGCTGCCCGAGCTGGTCCAACGCACCTTCGTCAACCCGAACGAGTTCCGGCGCGAAGAGAAGTACATCGAGCGCAACATCGAGATGACACGGGCGGCGTTCGGTCTCGACGGCGTCGAGGTGCAGGAGCTGACGGGCGGCGATCCGATCGATCCGGATCAGCTCAGCCTCGACGAGCCGCCGCTGCGCAATGTGCGCATCTGGGACTATCGGGTGGTGCAGCCGATTTTCACCCAGCTCCAGACCTTCGTGCCGTACTACACGTTCGACGATATCGATGTCGACCGCTACGAGATCGACGGGGTGCCAACCCAGGTGTTGATCGGCACGCGCGAGCTCGACGTTGGCGGCCTGCCGTCGAACGCGCAAACGTGGACCAACCGGCATCTCGCCTACACCCACGGGTATGCCGTCGTGGTCAGCCCGGTCAGCGAGGTGTCTCCCGAGGGCTGGCCGACATTCCTCGTGAGCAACATCCCGCCGGAAGGTCCCGAGGAGCTGGCGATCGAACGCCCGGAGATCTACTTCGGCGAGGCCGATGCGAACTGGGTGATCATCCACACCGACCAGGGCGAATTCAGTGGCATTGTCGAAAACGAGGATGACGCCACCGCCGGGTTCCAGGGCGACGCCCATGGCTCGATCGGCATCGGCAACCCGTTCACCCGGGCGCTGGCGGCGCTGTCGCTCGGCGACCGCAACGTCTTCCTCAGCAGCCAGCTCACCGGCGACTCCGAGCTGCTGCTGCACCGATCGGTGATCGACCGCGCCGATCGGATCGCGCCGTTCCTCGACTATGACCACGATCCCTACATGGTCATCGCCGACGGCCGGCTGGTCTGGGTGATCGACGCCTACACCTCCAGCGACGCGTTTCCCGGCGCCAAGCGGTATGACGGCAAGAACTACCTGCGCAACGGCATCAAGGTAACCGTCGATGCCTACACGGGCGAGACGAACTTCTATCGCACCGCCATGCCGGACCCGATCGCCGACGCCTACGATCGCATCTATCCCGGCCTGTTCAAGGATGTCTCGGAGGTGCCACCGGCGATCGCAAAGCAGTTCCGCTACCCGGAGCTGCAGTTCACGATGCAGTCGCAGGTCTGGTCCGAATATCACGTCGATTCGGCCCGTCGTTTCTATGACGGCGACGATGTCTGGACGATCGCGCAGGAATCGCTCGATGGCGAGCTGGTGCCGCTGGAGCCGTACTTCGTGACGCAGCAGCTGCCGAACGAAGACGAGACTGTATTCGCGCTGACCGTGCCGTTCACCCCCGGCGGGCAGCAGAACCGGCAGAACATGACCGCGTGGATGGCCGGCACCGCCGGCACCGACGGAGAGACCGACCTCCGGCTCTACCGGTACCCGCGGCAGGTGACCGTGTTCGGCCCGCGGCAGATCGAGGCCCAGATCAACCAGGATCCGGAAATCGCCGAGCAGATCACGCTCTGGAACCAGATGGGCTCGGAGGTGATCCAGGGCAACCTGCTGGTGATCCCGGTCAACGACGCGATGTTGTACGTGCAACCCGTTTACCTGCAGGCGGCGGGATCGAACGCGACCGCGCCGCGGCTGGTTGGCGTGATTGTGGCGACGAACAACCAGGTGGTGATGGCGCCGTCGCTGGCCGAGGCGATGGACCTGCTCAATACGCCGGGTGAATCGGTGGTGGTGGCGGACCAGGTGCCGGGGCAGGAGCCCCAGCAGCCACCGGCGGAACCGCCAGTCGACGCGCCGGCAGACCTGGCCGGGATGTCGCAGGACCAGCTCGTGCAGGAGGCGGTGGCGACCTTCGATCGGGGTCAGGCAGCGCTCGAAAATGGCGACTGGGCGGCTTACGGTGAGGCGCAGGCGCGGCTGGAGGCGGTCCTCAACCTGCTGGCAGGCACGGGGGCGGGCACGCCGGTCGCGACCCCCGCGCCGGGGTCGTAGACCAACGGTTCGTAGCGGCGATTCTTCGCTCTGCTCAGCACAGGCGTTGGTGTGCACGCAGCGATCAATGTCGCCTTCGATCGCAGACCACGAAGCAGGCGACATTGGCGGCTTCAACGCCGTTTCCCTCGCAGGTGGGTGCGCCGCCAAGTCGCCGCTACGGGGCGTACCCGGGTCACCACGGCATGGGGGGAATTTCGGTTTCGCCGGTGGCGATCAGCGCGAGCCGCTGCTGAATCAGCGTCGCCCACCAGACGTCCGGCACCGCCAGCGACATGATCGCCACCGCCCGCGGGCCGTCGGGCAGGAAGATCCCACCTACATCATTGGCGGCGTCCGGCAGGTTCCCCGGCTTGCTGAATGACGAGTAGCGCCCGTCCAGGAAGTGCGGGAACCCGTCACGGATCCCCTGTTGCGCGAGGATGTCGCCGACCTGCTGGCTGACCCACGGCGAGATCAGCGTGTCGTTGATCACGGCGAGCTGATAGCGCGCCATGTCGAGCGGGGTGGAGATGTTCACGGTGCCCACCTCTTCCGCGCTCGATTCGAGATACTCGATCGCGACTTCCCATTCTTCCCGGTTGGCATCCGGACCGAGCTCCGGCGGCCACGCGGGCAGGTCGTTCGGGTCGACGAAGAGGTAGGTGTTGGTCATGCCGATGACCTGTGCGGTCATCCGCAGCATTTCCACATTCGTCAGCGTGAGCAGGGTGCGGGCGGCGGCGTTGCTCGACCAGACGCCGGTCGCGTAGAGATACTCCTCGATCGTGTGCTCGACCCAGAGATCCGCCTCGGAGAAGTACATATCGCCCCAGTCGCCGAGGGCCTCCGGCGTCAGCGGCAGGGTGTCGTCGAGATCGTACATCCCGCTCTCGACACGCCAGAGAATGTCGGCCATCAGGATCAGCTTGTACGTGCTCGCCGTGATGAACGGCGTGGTGCCGTTGATAGAGGCAAGCACCGTGCCATCGACGTCAAGCACGACGTAGCCGTAGACCCCTGCCTGGCCGGCGACAAGCTCGGTCGCCTTCCACTGCTCGTAGGTATCGGGAATCTCATCGACCGGCTCGGCCCAGACCACCGGGGCAGGGGAGGCGACCGGTGAGGCCGACGGCGGCGGTGGCGGTAGCGGCGTCGGCCCGTGGACCGGACCTGCCGGCGTCGCGGGAGTGGCGAGGATAGGTGCCGGTGTTGCCACGGCCGGCGTCGCCGTCGGGGCGACAGTGGTAGCTGGCGGCTCGGTCTCCGGCGCAGAGGTCGCGGTGGATGCATCGTTGGACGATGTTCCGCAGCCGGACAGGACAACGAGCAAGCACAGCGCGATCACGAACAGCGGGGATCGCGCACGCCGGGTTGCGGGGGTGGTCGCGCGCATGTTTAGGGAGCGGTCCTGGGATGACGAACGCAAGTGCGTCGAATGCCAATAGTCCGCCGGTATGGTAACGCACTTGGAGGCGATCCGGAGGGGTCGCGCGGCAGCCGCGACGAAGGACCTCAACGCTCGCCGAAAATCGCTCGACCGATGCGAACCTGAGTCGCCCCCTCCGCGATCGCCTCGCGGTAATCATTGCTCATGCCCATCGACAACTCGCGCAGGTCGAGATCGGGGAAGCGCCGCTGGAGATCGTCGCGAAGCTCCCGCAGCGCGCGAAAAACAGCTCGCAGGGCATCGCCTTCGGCATCGATCGGCGCGATCGTCATCAGCCCGCGCGGCGTCAGGGTCTCGGTCGCGGCGATCCGCTCCAGCAACGCCGCTGCCTCGGCGGGATCGCAGCCCGATTTCTGTGCCTCGCCCGCGACATTGACCTGCACGAGCACGTCGAGCGTCGTTTCGTGCCGGGTCGCCGCCTTGTCGAGCGCGTCGACGATCGAGGGTCGATCGACCGAATCGACCGCGCCGAACAGGCCCGGCACCTGCTTCGCCTTGTTCGACTGCAAGTGGCCGATCAGGTGGAGCGTCGCGCCCTCCGGCAGCGGATCGACGAACTTGGCGCGAGCCTCCTGCACCCGGTTCTCGCCGAAATGGCGGATGCCGAGCGCGTGGGCGGCGTCAACGGCTTCTCGCGGAAAGGTCTTGCAGACCGCGATCAGCTCGATCTCGTCCGGATCGCGTCCGGCATCCCGCGCCGCCGTGGCAATATCTGCCCGAACCTGATCGATGCGCTGCTCCAACGTTGTCACTGTCGTCGACATGTCACCTCCAACAGTCAGTCACCCCGGCGCCTCGGCGCGGGAGATGGAGTTCCGCATGTGCGGGAACCGAACCCTCCAGGGGAGGGGAGTCAGTGAGGAGGACTCCTCCACCAGCTCGGATTGCCATTAACTATGGGCGCGGTGGCTGAAATCGACTTCACAGCTCCGTTGCCCGACATCATCGCTACTACGAACCGCTCCTCGGAACGATCGCGATGAACGCGCCCTCGCGGCCGGCGCCAGGACCATGCCCACGGTGCGAGAACCAGCGGTCAGTGTCGCACTTCGTGCACTCCGGCGAGATGTCGATGTGCTCGTCAATGAGTCCCGAAGCCAGCAACAGCCGCCGGTTCGCCTCCGGCACGTGGAAATGGTCCTTCGGCCCCGGTCGCGAGATCGCCGGCTCCGGATCGATCCCGAACGCGCCGGCGGTCTCCCGCCACGCCGCCGTCACCTCGGGCCCTGTCTCGTGGCAGCAGGGACCGAGCGCCGGCCCGAGCCACGCCAGCAGCCGTTCAGGGCGCGTACCGTAGGCCTGGCGCATCGCCGCGACCGCCGCGCCGGCAATGTTGGCCACCGTGCCGCGCCAGCCGGCGTGGACCGCGGCGACTGCGGGGCGATCGGGGTCAACCAGCAGGATCGGCTGGCAATCGGCGTGCAGCGTGAGCAGCGTGACCCCCGGCGCGTCGGTAATCATCCCGTCACCGATCCCGATCTGCGGGAACCCCTCCCGCGAGCCTTTCCCGGCATCGGCAGCAACGACTCGCAGAATGTCGGTTCCGTGGACCTGGCCCCCGGTAACGATGGTGTGGGGATCGACGCCGATCGCTTCCGCCCAAAGCTGGCGCATCGCCCAGGCGTCCGCCTTGTCGCGCGGCGATCCGAGACCGATGTTGCCATCCGCCCGGCCCAGCCCGGCAACGCGGTGCGAGACGCCGTGAGCGACACCCGGCACGCCCGCGAGCAGCTCGCTCCGGGCCGGTTGCAGGCGGGTGGCGATGTCGGTCGTCAAGCTCATGGAGTCGATTCCTCTCGCGCTTCGCCGATGATGATCAGGTCGATCACGCGCTCCACCGGGGCATGGTCATCGGTGAAGACCGTGTCGCTCTCCGTCACCTCGCGAATGTCGCCCGTGGCGATACTGCGCTCGCCAACCGTCTTCAGCAGGCTCCCCTCCGGCTGGGCGGCGACCGCAGCCTCGAAGGTCGCGATTGACGATGGCTCTTTCGTCGCGATCACCATCGTGTTGTGATACCGCTCGACATCGATCAGGTAAACGCTGGGGTAGACCGACTTGATCGTCGAGGCGATCACATCGACGAGGCGGTAGTCCTCCGCGGTGCGGCCGACATTGATCACCAGCGTGCCGTCATCGTCGAGACGATCGTACACCTCTTCGAAGAACTCCTTCGAGGTGAGCTGGAAGGGTATGTACGGCTGCTTGTAGGCGTCGACGGCGATCAGGTCGTAGGTTTCATCGCTGGTCCGCAGCGCGTAGCGACCATCCTCGACGATCACGTTGAGGTTCGGCTCGTTCATGTCGAACCACTCGCGGCCAACTTCGACGATCTTGCCGTCGATCTCGACGCCGTCGATCGGCACCGGCCCGTAGGCTTTCGTGATCTGCTTGCTTGAAGTACCGCCGGCGAGCCCGATCACCATCGCGTTGTCGATCGAAGCGGGCGCCTGGTCGCTGGTGAAGAGCGGACCGACCATGAAGTAGTCCCACGGACCACCTGTCAGGACGGAGTTGGGGTCGTAAATCGAGTGGATCGCGTGGCCATCGTTGAGCGAGAGCAGGTAGCGGCCGTCCTCTTCCAGGACCTGAATGTAATTGTCGGACGACTCGGTCTCGTAGACGATGCGGCCCCGCTCGGCGGGACGGATGTGCTCCGGGGCGGCCACGAACGGCACGATCAGCGCCAGCACGGTCGCCCCGACGGCGACCGATCGCACCTGAACGCTGCGGAGCCGCCAGAGCCCGAGCAGTGACGGGACCAGCAGGAGCGCGCCGAGCACGAGGAAGGTCCTGGCGGTGCCGATCCAGGGGATCAGCAGCAATACCGGCAGGAAGCTGCCGAGAATCGAACCGATCGTCGAGAGCGCGTAGACGCTGCCGGAGGTATCGCCAGCGTGACTGACGGAATCGAGCAAGAGGCGAATCGCGTAGGGCGTGACAAAGCCGAGCAGCGTGATCGGCACCGCCAGCAGCAGCAGCACGCCAACGAGCGAACCATAGAAGGCGCCGACGTTGACGTTGTCGAAGGCATCGAGCGAGATGCGAAGGATCGGCTGGGCGAGGTAGGGCAGAAGGATCGACCAGATCGCGGCGGCGGTGGTCGCGGCGTAGAGCAGCCAGGCACGCGGATAGCGGTCCGCCGTGCGGCCACCGATCCAGTAGCCGATGGCGAGGAAGGTGAGCGTGATACCGATCAGGTTGGCCCAAATGAAGGTCGAGGTGCCGAAGTAGGGCGCCACAAGGCGTGACGTGGCAGTTTCGGTGCCGACGCTGCTGATGCCTCCGGCGAAGACCAGCAGGCGGATCATCGCGGGGCTGACGGCAAGCCGTTCGGCGCGATCGGGGGTTGGCTCGGTCACGGGGGCGGCATTCCTGGTGTTCGGGGCGACGCCGCGCCCGGCCGGCACAGCGGTTCAGCGTTCAAGTATAGGGCGGACACTTCCTGTTCGTGGCAGCGACTCGTGCCAGTTACTGGTTGCGAGCGCGCGAAGACCGGCATACGATGCGGTATCGGGTCCCCACAACGGCATCGAGGCAGTCAACCGCTCGAATCAGCAGCGACCTGCACGGCGTCGTCAGCTGACGAATCGCCGCAAATCTCGCGAGCGTGCGGCGCAGCCCCTATCCCAGGAAAGGAAAGATCCATGGTCGATCAGCACCCTATCGTCGGCAGCTGGCGCGTTTCGGTCCAGATCCCGGGCATTGCTGGAGAACTGACAAACCTCGCCCGACTCTCGGCGGACGGAGGCATCGTTGTCGCGTTTCCATCGCCCACGCCGACCGCGCCGGGATCGGGCCACAAACTCGAATACTGGACCTCGGCGCTCGGCGAGTGGCAGGCATCCGACGCCGAAACCGTCCGCATGCTATTCGTGAGCCTCGGCGCGGACGAAACCGGCGCAGCTGTGGGGACGCACACCGTCACCGCGTCCGTGACGGTCGACTCCACGGGGACGTCGTGGAGCGGCCCCTTCCAGATAGACATCAGCGATGCGACGGGTGTTGCCACAGGTGAGATCAACGGCACCGTATCCGCCACCCGCATCAGCGTGTCGGGATCGGGCTGAGCTCACGTCACAATGCGCGGGCGATGACGTACCGAGTTCAGCCCGTCGTCACTTCCGGCCGAAGCACCTCGCCGGCGGCGATGGCGCGAAGATCGTCGACAGTGACATTTGCGAGCGAGTCGGTGCGGGAGCGTCCGGGTGCATCGGGTACCTGCGCGACGCCCGGAACGACGAGCACGCGCATCCCGGCGGCCTCGGCGCTCAGCGTCCCGGCGAGCGAGTCCTCGACCGCGACCTGACCGGCCGGGTCGACGCCGAGCTGTTTGGCGGCATGGAGGTAGGGCCACGGGTCGGGCTTGGCTCGCACCATCTCGTCACCGGTGAGGATGAACTGAACCGCCCCTTCCGGCAGCGCCGAGGTCGTCTTCTCGACGACAGAACGCCAGGCGTTGCTGACGATCGCCATGGGAACGCCGGCGTCGGCGAGGGCACTGACCAGCTCCCTCGCGCCGGGCAGCCAGGGAATGCCACGCTCGTCCATCATCTCGATGACCTGCCCACAGAGGTCATCGATGATCTCCTCGATCGAGAGCGGCACGCCGGCGTCCTGCATCTTTTTCGCCGTCACCGGCATGGGAGAGCCAACCAGGGCGATCGAGTCAGCCTCGGTCCAGCTCACGCCGTGACGCTGCGGCAGCAGGGTTTCCGCCTCGATCCAGAACGGCTCGGTATCGACGAGCGTACCGTCATGATCGAAAAAGACTGCGTTCAGTTCCGCCAAATCACCATCCTCGCACACATCACCATCCCGGCCGATCTCTCGACCGATAACCAACCAGTATTGTACGGGAGTACGCGTCGATGCCTTGTGCGATCAGTCGCCGGCGAGAGCCGTGACAGTGGCCGGGTCGGCGTCAGGCACCGGTACCGCGGCGCCGCGCAGCGTCACGAGCAACATTCCCGCCAGCGACATCGCCCCGCCGAGGATCGACACCATCGCGGGCACGTCGCCGATCCAGATCCACGCCGTGACAAGCGCCACCGGAGGCAGGCCAGCCATCAGCACCGCAGCCACCGACGCCGGCAGGCGCGAGTTGACGATCGCCATGCAGGCGTAGCCGACCACACCAGCGCCCAGCGCGACATAAACCACCGCACCGGTTTCCTCAATCGACGCGCTTGCGACCTGCCCACCGAGACCGGGCAGGAAAACCAGCATCGGCAGCGTTGCCGCGATCAGCGCCCAGGTACTGACCTCGACGCCGGAGTAGCGCCGAAGGAATGGCTTCTGGAGGATGTAGTACCAGGCTTCGGTGAATGCGCCGAAAAGCAGGATCAGCGCACCACGGGTGTAATCGACGCCCTGACCCTTGCCGAGCACGAGCACGGTCGTGCCGACGACTGTCAGGCCGATACCGGACCAGCCCGCGATGGTGAGTCGCTCGCCGAGCGTGAAGCGGGCGATCACGGCGGTCATCACGGGCACCGTCGAGACGAGGAACATCGCGGTGCCGGGATCGACGTTGACCATGCCGTAGGTGAAGGTGAACTGCGTGATCGAGATGCCGATGAGTCCGAGCCCGATCAGCGGGAGAATGTCGCGACGCGCCGGCAGGCGCATCCGGGTCGCGAGGGCGAAGAGGATCATCACGCCAGCGGTGATGAGGAATCGCAGGAGCGTGAGCTGGCCGGGATCGTAGCCGCCCATGCCGACCTTGGTCGCGACGGAGGACGAGCCCCAGGTGAGGACCATCAGGACGCCGGCGAGCGCCGTCGTCGCGCCCATCTGCCCACCACGTTGTCCGCCGACCACCGCCGCGCCTTTCCGGGAGGCCTACATTCACTGAATGCGATTCTATGGCCGCGCATGACGCGAGGCAATGGCGCAAACGCCGAGACACCTGTACAAGGATCCATCGCGGATCACCGGCAGGCAATGGGGGTGATTGGGTTGGTAGAGTTGAAAGATCGATACACTCTGGTTCCCTGGGACAGGAGATCGTCCCCTGGAAGCCAATCGCAGAATTGGAGCGAGGCGCGATGCCAGACACCAGCCAGGCGCGAGAGACTCCCAACGACGCCACCACCGATGTCCGCTTCGACACCAAGGTTGCTGTGGTGCTGCGAGACGATCTGCTGCCATGGCAGGAGCTCAATGTCACGGCCTTCCTCATGAGCGGGATCGCGACCAGCGCGCCGGATCTCACGGGCGAGCCATACCGCGACGGCGACGGCAACGCCTACCTGCCGATGCTTCGCCAGCCCGTTCTCGTGATGTCGGCCGGGCCGGAGCACCTGGCGACCGCCCGCGCCAGGGCGGTGAGCCGCGACATCCCTGTGGCTGTCTACACGCACGACATGTTTTCCACCGGTCACGATGCTGCCAATCGCGCAGTGGTTGCCGCTGTCCCCGCCGCGGACCTCGATCTGGTAGGGATCGCGCTGCGCGGACCGCGCAACGTCGTTGATCGCATCGTCAAGGGAGCGCGGCTGCACGACTGACACGCCACAACCCGGCGGCCTGCGGCCTTTTGCGCACAAGTGCAGTTATACGCATTTCGATCGAGATACCGTTCTGCGCTATTGCGGTTCGTGCGGTGCTACACTGCGGCCGGGACCGACAGCACTCCTACACCCTCGGAAAGCAGGACGCATGAAGCGCCGTACCTTCCTCACGCGCGTCGCCGCCCCAACCCTCTTCGGACCGGCCTCCGGGCTCGCGGCCCGGGAAACCGGGGCGCACGGTGCCAGCGCGCGAGCGATGCCTTCCACACGCCAGCACCAAACAGTCGCGACGCCGATCGCCAGGATCGAGCCACAGCGTGCCGCCCTGCTGGTGATGGACTACCAGCCGGCCTGGATTCGGACGATTCCCGAGAGCGACGCGCTGCTCGACCGCGCCGTCGAGGCGATCGACGCCGCGCGGGCGGCCGGTATCCGTGTCGCCTACACCCGAGTCGCGTTCACGACGGCCGACTACGCCGCCGTGCCGCCCGGCAACATCATCTTCACCCAACTGACGAGCGAGCCCGGCGCGCTGGATGACGATTCGCCAGCGACCGCGATGGATGACCGCGTCGCGCCCGAACCCGGCGACAAGGTGGTGCGCAAGACCCGCGTCAGCGCCTTCGCGCGAACCGACCTCGACGGATGGCTGCGCGCGCTCGACATCGACACGCTGCTGCTCGCCGGTATCTCCACCAGCGGCGTGGTGCTCTCCACCGTCTGCGACGCGGCGGATCGCGACTATCGCGTGATCGTCCTTGCCGACGCCTGCGCCGACCGCGACGCCGAGATCCAGGACGTGCTGATACACAAGATCTTTCCGCAGCGAGCTCAGGTGGGGAACGTCGCGGGGCTGTCGGACCTTCTCCGGTCGATGTCCTGAAGCACGCTGGCCCGGGGCGCGCGATCACAAGCGGCGCGAGCCGGGTACAGGCAGTTCGCACTCATCAATACAGGCGCGAGCGGTACTCTTCGTTGCGCTTGCCCTGCGACTCGTCCGGTGCAGGCAGGTCCTTCTGCTCGGCCATGATCGCCGCCAGCGTCGGAACTGTGTCCGGGTCGGGCCACATCTCCGGCTTCCACAGCCCGGCCCGCAGGATCGATCGCGCGCAGTGCATGAAGACCTCGTCGATCTCCACCACCGTCGCCAGCAGCGGCGCGCGGCCGTTGATCGCCATCGACTCCAGCAGCTCGGGATCATCGGTGATGAAGGCACGACCATTGACCCGAAGCGTCTCGTCGACCCCCGGCACGATGAAGATCAGGCCGACGTGCGGGTTCTCGATCACGTTGAGGTGCCCGTCGATTCTCCGGTTGCCGGGCCGATCGGGAAACGCGATGGTGCGCGCGTCGAGCACCCGAATCGCGCCCGACGGATCGCCCTTCGGTGAGACGTCACAGTTGCCGTCGGCGTCGGCGGTCGCGACGAAGAAGTACGGCGAAGCGGCGATGAACTGCTCGATCAGCGGCGTCAGGTGCGAGGTCTGCTTCTCGCGAATGAGCTTGCTCGGCTCGCCCACGATGTCACGAAGATCGCTCTCCGTAGCGATCTGGCGCTCTCGCAGCCGGGCGAGAAGCGCGGCGGTGTCGGATTCTGGCGCACGGACGGTGGTAGACACGACGGGTACTCTCCTCGCGTAAGCGGCCGCGAGCCGGTTCCTCCGGCATATCGCGGTGCCCGGGGGTCACAAGCCCTATTCATGATAGGGCTGCGCCAGCTATGGCACAAACGCATGAGCCCCGCTCACCACCGATGCTCCCGCGGCTCATCCCTCGTCGAGGAAGACCTCCTCGATCTTCCGGCCGAACAGCCTGGCGAGACGGAAGGCAAGCGGGAGGCTCGGATCGAACTTCCCTTTTTCGATCGCATTGATCGTCTGTCTCGACACACCGGCTCGCTCGGCCAGCTCCGCCTGGGTCCAGTTGTGTTCAGCCCGAAGCGCCTTGAGATGGTTTTTCATCGGTACCTGATGTTGCCGGCAATGGTGGCGACCACGTAGACCACGCCCATGAGCAGGATGAGGTATCCGATGTTGGCATCTCGCGAGATGAGGTCGATGTTGGCTGCGGCGCCGTAGGCGCACCCGCCCACCAGGCCCGCCCCGAGGGTCACCGCCATGGCGTCCATCATGATCTTTCGTTGCAGCTCATCGAGGGTCGTGAGATAGCGCGCGTGGACAACGATCAACCCGACGCCTACGGCGATGTTGCCGAGGATCGCGATCCAGCTGGCGCCCGTATGCGAATCCCACAGGTGGGTCGGACCAAAACTGGCCAGCGCAAGGGTCGCCACCCAGGCGAATACCCAGAGTGCGAGCTGCATGACGTTCCTGGCCGCATCCGGATAACCGCTGGCCTGACTGTGTGCGTGCACGAGAGCCACCTCCTTGCCGAAAAGTAAAGCTTGCTTGACATGGTACGGCGCGACGGCGACCGTGTCAAGGGTGCTTTACATTTCAGGCAGCTCGTTCAGCTCGGTGTCACGGAGTTGCGGCACGGGGTCAGCACCCAGGGGGGCTTCTTGAAGATGAGGTATCCGAGAGGGTGTCTGAGAGGTCGGATGCGCCTTCCTGGATGGCCTTTGCGAGAAACCTACGCGATCGTGGCGCTCCAGAAATCACCCATTGGGCCCACGTCATCGGTGCCACCGAACAGGTAGGCACGATCTCCGAGGGTCGCCATGTCATGACTCGCCCGCGGCGACGGCGCAACCCCGGCGAATTCCAGCGCGGTCCAGGTGAGCGCGCCATCCGCGATCGTTCCAAGCCAGCCATCGGCAACGTACCCACCAGCCGACAGTCCACCAACGAGCAACGCGGCCGAACCGCCCGGAGCCGCCACGAGCGCCGGGTTCGAACGCGGCTCGGGGCTGGCCGCCGGTGTGAGTTCCACCCATTGACCGGCGGCGGGATCGAAGCTCCACGCGTCTCCCTGCGGACATGGGCCGACCCCCGACGAGCATCCGCCGTAGAGCAACATCGTCCCCGAGCTGGCGTCCCAAACCTGCTCGTGCAGGCAGCGCGCGAGCGGTCTGGCGCCTGCCGGGGGCGAGACATCGGTCCAGCCGCCATCGGACTGGTCGAACACCCATGTATCGTCGAAGCGGCCCTCGAAGGTGAACCCGTGCGAGACGATGAAGCGCCCCGGACGGTCGCTGACCCCACCAAGACCGTAACGTGGACTCGGCGCCAGCCCTGCCCCCAAATCGAGCGGCTGCCAGACGTCCAGGGCAAGGTCATATCGCCAGAGGTCGTTGTAGAAGGTCTCCCCTGCCTGCCCGCCGAAGAGATAGATACCTCCGCCGTCGTCATCGACAACCGCGGCCATGCCGAACCGGGCCGTCGGTCCCTCTCCGGGTAGCTGCGACCATGCGCCGGCAACCACATCGAACACCCAGGTGTCGCCAAGGGACACGCCGTTGCCGTCCCGGCCACCGAACAGGATCAATCGGTTCGCCGCCGAGTCCGGGACGAGGATGTGGTCCCATCGTGGCGCCGGTCCCCCTGTCCCGGGTGTGATCTCCTCCCAGACGATGGTCGGCGCGGCCTGTCTTGCGTGCATACCGGCGCCCCACGCGCGACTGCCGATCGCCGCAGCGCTGGCCGACAGCAGGGTACGCCGGGAGAGACGGTGGTGATCGGGCAATCGCGTCATGGGGCTCCCTCCGTGTTGTCGAAACCTTTAGGGACCCGTGCCGCCAGCGTAGCACCGCAGTCTGCATGGATCGCTGGCCGCGTGCCCTCAATGAGCCATCGAGCACCTGTTGGTATCGCTGGTAT
>CBFGRG010000023.1:0-14025 GCA_965651105.1 uncultured bacterium
GGCTCGAGCACGCAGGCCGCCGGCTCGTCTCCGGCCGGCGAGCCGATCGCGCATTCGCTCGTCCCGTTACCCGGGAAGGAAGCCGAGGCGCCGACCCTGACCCGAGCGACGACGGTCGTGTTCGAGACGACGGCCGGCGACGTCACGATGGAGATCTACCCCGAAGCGGCACCGAACGCGGCGCAGCGGTTCGTGCAGCTCGTCGAGTCGGGCTTTTACGACGACACGCCCGTATCGCGCGTCGTGCGCGGATTCGTCGCGCAGTTCGGCATCAACTGGCGGCAGCCGCACGTCGCGTGGCAGAACCGGCCGTTCAACGACGATCCGAGCCTCTTTGCGCTGGAGCGCGGCACGCTCGCGTTCGCGAAGGCCGGCCCGAACTCGAACAGCACGCAGGTGTTCATCAACTACGTCGACAACAGCCACCTCGCCGACCCGAGATTCAACTTCACCGTATTCGGCACCGTCGTCGGCGGCATGGACGTGGTCGACAGCTTCGTCCAGGTCGGCGATCCGAGCAACGGCCTCGACCAGCAACGGCTCTGGACCGACGGCGGCGCCTATCTCGAGTCGCTCGACGTCCAGCCGACGATGATCGAGCGGGCGTACGTGCGCTAGCCCCGCAGAAATTCGTGCCTGGCACGATTTTTCCGGAAATTCGTGCCTGGCACGATTTTTCGGTCAGTAGCCGAGCCGCGCGCTTGCGAGGGCGGCGCCGGCCGATAGCGCCTCGAGCTTCGCCCACGCGATCTGCGGGTGGATGCGCCCGCCGAGGCCGCAATCGGTTGACGCGACGACGTTCTCGCGGCCGACGAGCTTCGCGAACCGCTCGATCCGTTCGGCGACCAGCTCCGGGTGCTCGACGACGTTCGTCGCGTGGCTGACGATGCCGGGGAGGATCATCTTGCCCTCCGGCAGCTTCACGTCTTCCCAGATCTTCCACTCGTGCTCGTGGCGGGCGTTCGCCGCCTCGAAGGTGTAGGCGTCGGCGTTGATTTGCAGCATCAGGTCGACGATGTGCCGGAATTCGACGTCGGTGGTGTGCGGCCCGTGCCAGCTTCCCCAGCAGAGGTGGAAGCGAATGCGGTCGGATGGCAGGTCGCGCAGCGCGTAGTTGAGCGCTTCGACCCGGATTTGTGTGAACTTCCGATAGTCCTCGATCTCCGGTTCCGGCACGATCTGGTCGAAATTCTCGGCGATGGAGGGGTCGTCGATCTGAAGAATCAGCCCGCCGTCGATGATCGCCTTGTACTCCTCGCGCATGGCGTCGGCGCAGGCGTAGATGAACTCCTCCTCGTTCTCGTAGTACTCGTTGCCGATGCGGGAGGCGCTGCCCGGCGAGACCGCCGTCATGAAGCCCTCCTCGAACCCGGCCGCGTCCAGCGCCGCCTTCAGGTTGGCGACGTCGGCCTTGATCTCGTCCTGCCCGGTGTAGGTCAGCGGCCCGACGACGAACGGGAATGCCTCGCCGGCGGTGTCGCCCAGCGCGATGCCGGCGGTGGGGTCCTGATAGGCATCCTTGAAGATGTTCCAGTCGCGCCGGTCGGCGAAGCTGGAGAGGCGGATGTCGGTTCCCGGCGAGCTGCCGCCGACGACGCCCAGCAACCCACCGGAGCGCAGCTCGGTGCCGCCGAGCCGGTGAAAGGAGTAGGACCACCAGGCGCCGTAGTCGACGTTGCCGGACATCGCATGCCCGTACTCACCGTCGTTCGGGATGGTGACGCCGACCTCCTTTTGCTTCTGCACGACGTCGACGACGGCCTGCGAGATGATCTCGTCGAAACCGTCGAATCGCTGCCCCTCGTCCTTGCGCCGCTTGTTGGCGGCGATCAGCTCGGGCGAGCGCGGCAGGCTGCCGACATGGGAGACTTCGATCCGATCCTTGCTGTTGCGCATGGTCCCTGGGTACCTCCTGCGAGTGTTCGTCCGCGTGTGCTGCCGGCGCTCGGGCCGGATAAACGCGGATCGCTCAACCTATGATGCTAGCATGTGACCGGTTTCGCGCCGGTACTCATGCCGGGTTCCGGGTTTCCAGTCGTGCGAGTCGGGGCAGGCCCACTGCGGCGACAGCGATTGCAAGCGCGCCGCCGATGATCGCGACGGCCTGACCGCCATCCGCGCCCCACCGGTCGATGGCGGGACCGCCGACCATCGCCCCCACCGCCGCACCGGTCGACACCGACGCCGAGACCCAGCCGAACGCTTCGATCAGCGCCCGCGACGGAACGCCTCGCTCGACCAGGCTGTTGCCGGCGATCGCCCACGGCGCGATGCCGATTCCCGCAAAGACCATGCAGGCGATCATCGCCCCGATCGACCCGACCAGCGCGGTGGGAATCATCCAAAGCGCAACCCAGGCGGCCGATGCCAGCACGCGCCACCGGAGCGATGACCGCAGGGGCACGAGGCCGTAGAGTATCGCCGCGATGAGACTGCCGGCGGCGAAGAGTCCGATCATCACACTCGCCAATCCCTCGCGGCCGAGCTCCTCGGCGAACGCGACCAGCTGGATCTCGGTCGCGCCGAACATGATGCCCATGCCGACGCCGCTGCCGGCGACGACCACGATGACCGGGTGGCGCAGCAGCGATGTTGCCGGTGCGTCCACCGTGTCCGTGCCCCGGGTTTTGATGGCGGGCAGGCGAATCATCCCGGCGGTGGCGAGGATGGTCATGGCCAGCGAGACGATCAGCCCGAGTGGCGGCGCGATCTCAACCGAGAGGAAGACGGCCAGCGCCGGACCGGCGATGAAGGAGATCTCCCCGAACACGCTCTCCAGCGCGTAGGCGCGCTCGAGATCGCGACCCCGGGCGACGTGCAGCGGCCAGCGGGACTGCGAAAACGAGCCGAATGGCACCGACGAGCCGCCGATGATCGCCGCGGAGAGGATCAGTACCAGGGCGGGGGCGTTGGCATAGGCCGTGGCGATCAACGCGACCACCCCGATGGTCTGGATGACGAGTGCGATGGCGAGCACCGGGCGGGCGCCGTGGCGGTCGGCGAGCTGGCCGATCCGGGGCGAGGCGAAGGCGCTCACCAGCGTTTGGCTGGCGCCAACCAACCCGGCGAGTCCGTATTCGCCGGTGATGCCCTGGATCAGCAGGATGCAGCTGAGCGCGCGCATCGCCAGCGGCAGGCGGCCGATGAAGCCGGGCAGGGCAAAGGCCAGGTGTTCGGGTTTCAGCAGCAGTTCGCGATAGGTGAGCGGAGCGGGAGCATGCATTTCGGCAGTCTACGCCGTTTTCCGGTCAGATCGCGGCCGGGTTTTGCGACGCCCCTGAAGGGTGTTGGCGCCGATGACGACGACCGTTGCCGCCAGCCCGCCGGCGACCACGCCGACCGCCTGCCCGCCACGCGTGCCGATCTCGTCGATCACGACGCCGGAGACGATGCTGCCGATGGCGACACCGCTGGCTACGGCCGAGCTGAGCCAGGCGAAGGCCTCGTTGAGGCGGTGTCGCGCGGCCAGCCCTTCCACGACCGAGTTCGCGGCGATCATCGTCGGGGCGATGCCGATGCCGGTGAGGAAGACCGCGATCGCCATGAACGGGATGGAGTTCGCCAGCAGGATCGGGACGGTGCCGATCGTAAGCATGATCGACCAGATCACGAAGCGCCGCGACGGCGGGGTCGCCCAGGTTCGGCTGCCGACCACGATGGCAGAGAGCATGCTGCCGAACGCGAAGATCGCGACGAGGTAGCTGGCCGCGCCGGGCGACCCCTGGTCCTCGGCGAAGGCCACCATCATCAGCTCGACCGCGCCGAAGATGAGTCCCAGGCAAAAGAGCGCAGCCACCAGGACCTGGATACCCCGGTTGGCGATGACCGACCGTCCGGAGCTGGCCTCGGCGACCAGGTTCGGCCCTTCGGTTCGCACATCGTGCTCGGCGTCGTGGGGTTGCAGCGCGAGTACAAGGCTGGCGACCCCGACGAACGCGATCACGGCAAGCAACCCGGCTGCGGGCGCCACGACGACCGCGAGCGGCACCACGATGATCGGGCCGACAATGAAACCGATCTCGTCGCCGATGCTTTCCAGCGCGTATGCCTTTTCGAGTGCGGGCCCGGAGCCCAGGGTGCTCGCCCATCGGGCCCGGCTCAGCGACGGAAACGGCATTGTCGATGCGCCGATGATGATCGCGCTCGCGAACCAGGTGAGGGGGTGCAAATCGCCATAGACCGTGAGGACCAGCGCGACGACACCGATGACATGGGCGAGCAGCGACCAGAGCAGCACTGGCCGGTCGCCGTAGCGATCGGTCAGTGCGCCGAGCCGGGGCGAGGCGACGGCGGCGACGAAGGTGGTGGTCGCGCCGATGATGCCGGCGAGCCCGTAGGACCCGGTGATCTGCTCGATCAGCAGGATCGAGCCGAGCGGTCGCATCGGGAGCGGGATGCGACCGATCAGGGTGGCGGTGAAAAACACGAGCGCGCCGGGAGTTCGCAGCAGGTCGAGATACCCGGGCGCTCGCGACGTCGGGGGAGAACTCATGGGCGGCGGCGATCCGTGACGCGAGGAGCGATGCGTTGTTGATCAGGGCCGGGGTGGCGTGGGCGCTCCCCGGTTGGGTGACCGATTGCCATGGTCGCACGCCGCCGGATACGGTGCCACCGCCGGCGCATCCTGCGTCGATGAAGGCAGGCGCCATTGCCCGCTGCGAACCCTGTCTCCATCGTCCGGTTGGGACGCGGGCACGTCGTCGCTACGTGGTCGCTTCGTCTCGCTGCCGGCGCCAGAGGCGGTCGAGCCGGTCGCGCGGTTCCCAGCCAAGGATCCGGCGGGCCGCGTCGTTGCGGTAACGGTCGTGCGGCGAGTCGGCAAGGATGTGGATGACCTCGAACGGCTGCGGCATCTGCTCCACCGTCACTGCTGCCGCCAGCGAGCGACCGGAATCCTCCCACGAGATGCTGAACGGGTGCGGCGCGCGACGCTGCGGCGCGCCGGTGGCAGGGTCGACGAACCCGCAGTAGAGCAGTGTCGGGCAGGCGATCCCGTGTTGCTCGGCGAAGATCCGGCAAATCTCCTGTCCGAAGAACTTGCTGACGAAGTAGAGGTTGTCGCCGGGTCGGGGCGGGACGTCCGAGCCGACATCGCGATCCTGCACGTAACCCGCGGGGTGTGGCGCCAGGGTGAGGATCGGCCCGGTGTGGACGACCCGGCGGATGCCGAGCGCCACGGCGGCGCGCATCACGTTCCACGCCCCAAGCGTGTTCACGCGAAACGCCTCCACCGGGTCGTGACGCAGCACGGAGAGGTTGATGATCGCGTCCATCCCTGTCGCGGCCTCCAGCACGGCGGCGGCATCGGTGATGTCGACCGAGCGCTCCTCGTGTGGCGGCTCCGGAGGTCGGGGCAGCGGCGCGCCCTCCGACTGGGGTGGGGCGGCGGCCACCTCGGCCATCGAGCGGCGACCGGCGAGTCGCAGCCGGTGGTCCGGCGCGAGGACCTCGGTTGCCGCCGCGCCGATCGGCCCGCCTGCGCCGAGGATGAGGATGCGCTCCGGCCGCTGAAGCCCTTCCACCGGCGCTGGCGCTGTTGGAAAGACCGGTTCCGGGAGATGATCGCCGCCGGTATCGGTGCGATGTTCGGCGACGAACCCGAGCTCCCGCGCGGCTCGCTCACTGGCGGGATACCGGCTGCCTGGACCGCCGCGCACGATGTGGAACGGGACCCAGCGGGCGCCGCCGGCGTCCGGCTGCTCGATCGTGACCGCGGCGACGATCGCGCGGACGGCGTCGTCGACATGGAGCCAGCCAGGCTGGACCGGACCCGCGGCGAAGGTTTCGGCCGGGACGATGTCGTCGAGCCGCAGCACGACGCATTCGATCGCGCGGGCGCGGCTGATCTCCCGCGCGCCGACCTCGGCGAGCCAGGGGATCAGGTCGTCGGTGGCCGTTGTCGGACGGGGCGACCAGGCTTCGTCGATATGCCAGCCGGGGTCGTACCGGTCGAAGATGCGCATCGAGGAGAGCAGGATGTGCCGTTGCGCGCGGGTGGTGGTGAGCAGGTTCCACGTGCCTCGCGTGGCCGCGTCGAGCCGGGCGGTCTCGTCCCCCGGCGTGGCGAGCCCGTGGATGATGACGTCGCAATCGGCGGCTGCGGCGCACGTCTCGCGGTCGCGAATATCGCCGTCCAGGGCGACGAGCTGGTGGCGAGCGCCCAGTTGCCGTGCCAGTTCGGGTTCGAGGTGGCCGGGAATGCCGGCGAGCAGGATACGCATCGGGATCAGACCTTCGGCGCGGCCGAAATCGGCAGGGAGATGCCGATATCGGGGACGCGATCGACCGGTTGGTAGGCGATCGCCAGCTCCGGCGTTGCTCTCCGCTCGCCGCCGTCGTGCCGGGAGCGCATCGCCGCGTCCAGCATGCCGGTGGTCAGCAGTGTGCGCTCGATCGGGTAGGGCGCGACATCATTGAGGATCATCGACTCGATCTGGCGGACCATGAAGATGAAGTGGCCGTGCGGGTGTCCTTGCAGCCAGATGCGGCACGCCATCTCGTGCTCCGGGCCGCGGGCCGCGATGCCCCAGTTGCGAATCACGTCATCGAAGTTGACCACGGCGGCGCGCAGGCCGTCGGCGTACTCGACGAAAAAGACATCCTTGACGCTCTGCTTCGCCCGCTCGCGGTCGGTGTCGTCGATCTCGAAGGTTCCCAGCGCGCGATCGAGCAGCTCGGCGTTGACCGTGCCATCGTTGACGGCGCGGACCGCATCCTCGCCGGAGAGGGCGTGCATCGCTGCCACGCCGGTTTCGCCACCCTGGCGCCGCTCGGCGAACACCTGCAAGCCTTCGAGGTTGTGGAACCCGTAAATCTCGGTGGGGCCGTAGCCGGCGACCACGATCTCGTCCATTGGCTCGCCCAGCGGCCAGTCGGTGCCGGTCGGGATGCGCCACGCCAGCGGCACGGTGGAGCCGGCGAGGAACGGGATGCCGAGCCGCTGGGCGGTGGCATACATCGCGTGCGCGTCGGTCCAGCCCCAGCTCAGGTGCTTGTCGTTGAAGACCGGCACGAAGCGGCCGGCGCCGACCATGGTGCCGATGGCGGCATCGAAGAGCCGGCGACGGGGATAGAGCTTCTGCTCGTACTCGTTCACCTCGAAGGCGCCGTGCTCGCCGATGATGACGACGCCGTCGACGTTGACGCCGGAGCCCCCGACGGCGATGGTCTCGGGCACGGTCTCGAAGCGAGGAATGCCGTACTCCTCGGCCATCTCGACGCCCATGTCGTCGTCGCCGATTTGCTCGATGTAGATGGAAGCGACCTCGACGCGAGGCTCGATCACCGACCCTTCCCATTCGTACCCCTTGATCAGCCGGGTGGCGATCACATCGGCGTGCGAGTTGGGACGGAAGACGGTCGTGATGACGGCGACGGTTGGGCGTGACATCTGGTTCTCCGTTGAGATCGCTGATAACCGGGAAGTCGGCGCGCCGTCGCCACATGGGCGAGCCGGCGCCATGATCTTCGCAAAGAACACGCGTCAGCGCGATACCCGACGGATTGACAGCGGTGTGGGACGGGCATACGGTGCCTTGAACCGAGAAAGCAGGCAGGTTCTGGATGGATAGGTCTTGGTGGGGAGGGAATGGCACGGTGACGAGCAGCCTGTGGAACGAGCTGACGCGCGATGAGCTGAATGATCGGTTGCCCAGCGCCGTTGTGGTGCTGCCCACGGGGGCGACCGAGCAGCATGGCCCACACCTGGTTACGGGGCACGACAGCTTCACGGTGGAGCACATCGCCCGGCAGGCCGCTGGGAGCGTCGGAGGCGATCTCGATGTGATCGTCGCGCCGACGCTGATGTTCGGCTCCTCGGCCCACCATCTCCAGTTCGGCGGCTCACTGTCGCTTTCCACCGCGACCTATCGTGCCGTGGTGACGGATCTCGTGTCATCGATCCTCGCCGCAGGGGCACGTCGCATCCTGCTGTTGAACGGGCATGGCGGCAACCACGAGCTCAACCAGCTCGTCGTGCGCGATCTCGCGCTGGCGCAGCCGGCCGACACGCCGGTGGCACTGGCAGCCGCATCCTACTGGGATATTGCCGCCGCCTCCCTGACGGCAGACGAGCGAATCGCCGGGTTCCGCAAGCCGGGCCACGCTGGCCAGTTCGAGACATCGACGATGCTGGCGATGGCGCCCGATCGTGTTCGCGAGCCGCGTCCCGCGCGGGATGACGATCCGTCGCTGGCGACCGTTGTGCCCGGTGTGCGGGTGGAGCAAACTGGATGGTGGCGCACCTTCGACGGGTACACCGATTCCCCCGCGCGGGCGACGGCGGAGCAGGGAGAGATCATCCTGGAGCATGTCGTCCGCGACGTGGCCGAGGCGTTGCGTGCGTTCGCGGCAGTCGGGTCATCGTAGCGGCGCCGGTTTCCCTGCCCGATGGTGCCGCTCTTGCGCTGTTTTTGCATGCACGGCCAGCGTGAGCGGCGGGCACACTGTCTTTGGCACCGCACTCGCCAGCAGGTGACTGGCGGAAGGAACAGGAGAGATCCCACATGGCAGACACGATTCGACTCGGCATCATCGGCACCGGCCTCGCCGTGGAGAAGCTCCACTGGCCGGCCCTGAAGCGCATGACCGACAAGTTTCGCGTCACCGCGTTCTGCGACATCGAACGATCCCACGCTGAGCACTTTGCCGGTTACAGCGGCGCGTCGATGGATGATTTCACCACCGACTACCACGAGCTGCTGGCGCGAGACGATGTCGACGCCGTGCTGATCTCGCTGCCGATCCCGCTCAACTATCCCGTCACGCGCGACGCGCTCGAGGCGGGCAAGGATGTCATCTGCGAGAAGCCGACCGGCGCCAACGCCGACGATATGCGGGCGTTCGCCGAGCTGCCGGGGCAGTATCCCGACCGGCTGGTCGAGATCGCCGAGAACTGGTTCTATCGCGATGACCTTCGACAGGCGCGGGCGCTGCTCGATCAGGGCATCCTCGGTCGGGTGCACCTGATGGCGTGGCGCAACGTCTCGCAACTGGTGCCGCAGGAGGGCGAGTTTTCCAGCACGCCGTGGCGGCAGGATGCCGAGTATGTCGGCGGGCCGCACCTCGACGGCGGCGTGCATCAGCTCGCGCAGATTCGCTTCCTCTGCGGTGATGCCGAGCGGGTCTCCGGCGTGACGCAGGATGCCAACACGATCTTCGCCGGACCGTCCGATCTCGGCATGTCGCTGCAGTTCGTCAGCGGGGTCGCGGGCAGTTACGCCGCGTCGTACCCCGAGTACCCGGTCCCCGAGGAACCGAACGACATGCGCATCTACGGCACCGAGGGCACGATGTCGATCGCCGGTCGGTCGACGATCAGCGTCTGGCGACCGGACGGCACCGTCGAGCGCTGGAAGGTGGAGATGCCGGACGGCGGATACTACAACGAGTTCCTGAACTTTCACGAGGCGTGGACGGGCGTGGCGCCGATGATCAGCACGATCGAGCAGAGCGTGCGCAACATGGAGCTCCTGATCCAGGCGCTTGAGTCAGCGGAGGGTGGAGGAGCGCAGGCGATGTCGGAGGGACCGATTCCGCTGGCGGCCGACGCGGTGCCGCTGTGGAAGCCCGCCGGTGCCGAGGGGCTGTTCGACGGTCTCGATGGCGTGAGGGTCGAGCACACGATGGAGAACGCGTCACAGCGGTAGGCGTCCCGCCATGGAGCGAGCGTTACGCGAATTCCTCGATGTCCGTGCGCCAATCGACGTTGAGACGGTCAATTGGGGGGACGGCATCCGCTTGCGTCGGTCAGCCTATGTGGATGCTGCGTGCCCACCGGCCGCGGTAGTCACGTCGGTCCGCGCCATCGTGTTGCGGGACGATGCGGTACTGGTCGCCACGGATGCGGACGGCACCCGGCACATCGTGCCCGGAGGCAGGATCGAGTCCGGTGAGGATTTCGAGACGGCGTTGCGCCGGGAGATCGCCGAAGAGACTGGATGGGGCATTCGCGATCTCGCCCCGCTGGGGTTCCTGCATTTCCAGCACCTGACACCGAAACCGGAAGGGTATCGCTATCCGTACCCGGCGTTCGCACAGGTCGTCTTCGTCGCGAAGGCAACGGAGCACCTGCCGGCGGCCATGTTGCCCGACGACTACGTCGCGGCATCGTCGTTCGTTCCTGTGATCGAGGCGCGATGCCTTGATGTTTCTCCTGCCGAGCGAGCGTTTCTCGACGCCGCGCTGGTGTCGTGTGGAGAAGCCTGAAGCGGGAATTGACAGGCACGGCGGGGGTTTGCTACAAGGGGCGGGTATGGAATGACCGAGCCTTTTTACTGAGTCGCGAGTGGCTCGCCGGCGTGCCGGCGATGCCTCCCGGGAGCAGACGTGAGCACAACCCCGCCCCTGTTGCGGATGACAGGTATCAGCAAGTCGTTTCCCGGCGTGCGCGCGCTGGACAACGTGAGCCTCGAGGTGCGGGCTGGCGAGTGTCTGGCGCTCGTCGGCGAAAACGGCGCCGGCAAGAGCACGCTGATGAAGATCGTCTCGGGTGTCTACCCGGCCGATGCGGGCACCATCGAGATCGACGGCCAGCAGGTGCACCCGCGCAGCCCCAGCCACGCGCAGTCGCTCGGCGTCTCGATCATCTATCAGGAGTTCAACCTCTTCCCGAACCTCACGGTGGAGGAGAACATCTTCATCGGGCGGGAGCCGAATCGGGCCGGCTTCGTGCGGTGGCGGACGCTTCGCACCGACGCGCTCGCGTTCCTGTCCCGGCTCGGTGTCAACCTCGACCCGCGGGCGAAGGTTCGTGACCTGAGCGTGGCCCAGCAGCAGATGGTCGAGATCGCGAAGGCGCTCTCGCTCGATGCGCGCGTGGTGATCATGGACGAGCCCACCTCGGCGCTGACCGAAACGGAAGCGGCCGCGCTTTTTCGCATCATTCGAGGGCTGAAGGAGGCGGGGCTCGGCGTCATCTTCATCGGGCATCGTCTCGAGGAGATCATGGCCATCTGCGACCGCGTGACGGTGCTGCGCGATGGCCAGAACGCCGGCGAGCTGAGCATCGAGGAGGCGACGCCGGACCGCATCGTCCAGATGATGGTCGGGCGTCCGGTCGACGAGCTCTATGCCGAAAGCACGGAGGGCACTGCCGGGGAGATCGTGCTCAGCGCGCGCGGCCTGCGGCGCAGCGGATCCGCTGCTGACGCCAGCGCGGTGGTGCTGGAAGACATCGACCTGGACCTGCGAGCTGGAGAGATTCTCGGGGTGGCCGGCCTGGTCGGTTCGGGCCGGACGGAGCTGGCGCGGGCGATCTTCGGCGCGGATCCGATCGACGGTGGCGAGATTCTGCTGGACGGCACGCCGGTTCGAATCGGTGGGCCGAAGGATGCCATTCGGCTCGGCATCGCGCTCGTTCCCGAGGACCGCAAGCTCCAGGCGCTGGTGCTGCCGCTGAGCGTGCGCGAGAACATCAGCCTGCCGAACCTCTCGCGGATGTCACGGTTCGGTTTCGTGCGACGGCAGGACGAGCGCCGACTGGTTGATCGCTTCATCGAGGCGCTGCGCATCCGCACGCCGAGCCAGACCCAGCGGGTCGTGAACCTCAGCGGCGGCAACCAGCAGAAGGTGGTGCTGGCGAAGTGGCTCGCCCGTGAACCGCGGGTGCTGATCGTCGACGAGCCGACCCGGGGCATCGATATCGGGGCGAAAGCGGAGGTCCACACGCTGTTGCGCGAGCTCGCCGACAGCGGGGTGGCGGTGATGATGATCTCCTCCGAGCTTCCGGAGGTGCTGCGGATGAGCGATCGTATCGTGGTGATGCGCCAGGGGCGTATCACCGGCGAGCTTTCGCGGTCGGAAGCGACCCAGGAGCGGGTGATGGAGTTGGCGACAGGGCTGCACGGGGAGCGTGTGGCATGAGGGGTGAGGGGAATGGGGAGGACGAGTTTCGATGGTGAGTGATGCCGCCGGAGCGCGGGCGCGCGACGCGAGCGGACAGGGGTTCAGCACCGCCGACCTGGTGGGGCGGACTGCACCGCTGCTGTTCCTGCTCGTTCTCATCGCCGTGCTCGCCTGGCTGGAACCGGGGTTCCGGACCGAGCGTAACCTGTTCAACGTGCTGCGGCAGGTGTCGGTGATCGGGATCATGGCGGTCGGCATGACCTTCGTGATTCTCACGGCTGGCATCGACCTGTCGGTCGGCTCGATCCTGGCATTCTGCGGCATGATGGCGGCTGTGGTCGCCCGCGGATCGCGCAGCCTGCTGGAAGGGAGCGATCCCGGCGGCATCCAGGTGCTGTGGGCCGCCTTGGCGGCGATGGCCGTGGGGCTGGTGCTGGGCCTGTTCCAGGGCGCGCTGGTCGGTTACCTCAAGATACCTGCCTTCGTCGTCACACTCGGCGGGTTGGGTGCATGGCGTGGGGCGACCCTGCTGCTGTCCGAAGGCCAGCCGATCAGCACCTTTTCCGATGATTTCAAGTGGTGGGGGCAGGGCTTCATCGGCAAGGTACCGGTGCCGGTGATCGTCTTCCTGCTGTTCGTGATCGTGGCGTTCATCATCCTGCGGTACTCGCAGTACGGCAGGTGGATCTACGCGCTCGGCGGGAACGAGGAGGCGGCACGCCTCTCGGGTTTGAACACCAACCTGCTGATCACCAGTGTTTACGGGATCAGCGGCTTCTGCGCTGGCGTCGCCGGCTTCCTGCTGACGGCACGGCTCAACTCGGCCGAGCAGGTCGCCGGCCAGGGTGACGAGCTGCAGGTGATCGCGGCGGTAGTGATCGGCGGCACCAGCCTCTTCGGCGGCGAGGGTGGCGTGATCGGCACCTTCATCGGCGCCATGCTCATCGGTGTACTCAACAACGGCCTGGTGATGCTCAAGGTATCGCCCTACTGGCAGCCAATCGTGGTGGGCGCCGTGGTGGTGCTCAGCGTGTTCATCGATCAGTTCGCGAAGCGGCGCCGGCGACGCGTCTGATCGAGGGAGGACGGTACGAACAACGGGAACTCGCGGCGCGACGGATCGATCGTTTCCACATTATCAGGAGGACACCATGTCGAAGCTTCACGCGAACAGGACCAGTCGACGGACCGTGGTGAAGGGCGCGGCCGCGGCGGGCGCGCTGGCGATGACGGCGCGATTCCCCGGCGTCGGATTGGCGCAGGACGACCTGACCATCGCCTTCTCGGTGCCCGGGCTGAATTTCCCGTTCTTCGTCCACATGATGGCCCTGGCCGAGCAGCACGCCACCGACCTTGGCGGGATCGAGTTCATTTCGCTCGACGGCCAGGAGGGTGGCCAGCCGAGCTCGACCAAGCAGACGGCCGACCTCGAGGCGATGATCGCGCAGGGCATCGACGGGCTGGTGATCAGCCCCAACGACGCCGCGGCGCTGGCGCCGGCAATCGAGTCGGTGATCGAGGCCGGCATCCCGGTCGTCACGGTCGACCGTAACGTCGAGGGTGATATCGGGACACTGGCGCACGTCGGCGCCGACAACGTCGAGGGTGGTCGGATCCAGGGCCAGTACCTGATCGACATCCTGCCGGACGGCGGCGAGATCTTCGAGCTGCAGGGGCAGCCGGGCGCATCGGCCGCGATCGACCGGCATGCGGGGCTCGATGAGGTACTGAGCGGACAGGATGCCATCGAGGTGGTCGTGAGCCAGCCTGCCGACTTCGCGCGCGCCGAGGCGGTGAGCGTGGTTGAAGCGTCGCTCGCGACGACGCCGGAGCCCGACGCCATCGTTTGCGCGAACGACGACATGGCGTTCGGCGCCGCCGAGGTGGCGCAGGCGAACGGGCTCGATATTCCGGTGATCGGGTTCGACGCGCTGCCTGAAGCGCTGATCGCGATCAGCGAGGGGCGCATGGCGGCGACGATCGAGCAGTTCCCGGGCGGCCAGGCGACGCAGGCGATCGATATCCTCGTGGCGTACCTGCGCGACGGCACCGAGCCGGCCGAACACGACGTCAACCTGACCCCGGCGCTGATCACGGCGGACAACCTCGGCGAGGCCGAGCGCGCTGCCGAGGCGGGCATCGAGGCCGAGGCGACGCCGGCGAGCTAATCTCGCCTTGCGT